>MHYI01000064.1:252-4649 GCA_001828295.1 Planctomycetes bacterium RBG_16_41_13
CTGCGCAAGTTCCGGAGATAGGTAAATCTGTCCGTCAGTGATAGAAATCAAATTTGTCGGAATATACGCCGAAATATTCTGCGCTTCCGTCTCAATAATAGGCAAGGAGGTCAAAGACCCTCCTCCAAGCTCTTTTTTCAGATGTGTGGATCTTTCCAGCAGGCGGGAATGAATATAAAAAATATCGCCGGGAAAGGCTTCCCTGCCAGGCGGCCTTCTCAGCAGGAGGGATAGTTCCCGGTATGCCCGTGCATGATTAGTTAAATCATCGTACACGATGAGCACATCCTTTCCCTGATACATGAAATATTCCGCCATGGCAGTGGCGGCATAGGGAGCGATATATTTCATTCCGGGAGTCGATTCACCGGCGGCAACCACGATAATTGTATTATCCAATACCTCATTTTTACGAAGATCCGCTATCAATTTTGCCACGGAAGAACTTCTTTGCCCTATTGCGCAGTAAACGCAAATAACCCCCTTATCTTTTTGATTGATAATCGTGTCCAGGGCAATCGTTGTCTTTCCTGTCTGGCGGTCGCCAAGAATGAGTTCTCTTTGCCCCCTTCCTATGGGGATTAATGCATCTATCACCTTTATTCCTGTTTGCAGCGGTATATTTACCGGAGAACGGTCAATAATAGCCGGCGCTTCTCTCTCTATAATTTGACGGTGAGTTGTTCGTACCGGGCCATAATTATCCAAAGGCCTTCCCACTGCATCAACCACGCGCCCAAGCAGCATTTTACCGACAGGCACATCTATGACCTTGCCTGTCCGCAGCACTTCGCTTCCCGCTTTTATATCATCATCTTCGTCGAGCAAAATGATCCCGGCTTCCCCATGATCCAGATTGAATACCAGGCCGGGAAGACCGCCGGGAAGAAGCACCATTTCTTCTGATTTAACATTCCATAAGCCATTTACCCGCGCAATTCCTTTTCCCACGTAGGTAACCGTGCCTGTTTCCCGCATTTCCAGTGGATATTCTTTTTCCACCAATATCTGCCCGAAGGCATCAAAGGCCTTGTTTATTTGTGTTTCCAGGAGAGTTCTAGTAGTCGCCATAATTTATGATTACCTTGCTAATTCTTCTTCCAGTGTTTTATCCACTTCCTCCTCAAGGAATTTAATGTAATCATCGAGGTTCCATCCGATCCTGTAATTTTTTGCCCTGAAGTCTATTCCACAGATATGGTCATGGGGAGATATATATTGAATTTCCAGTTTTTCGCCCATGACATTGCTGATTTCAGTGGTAATGATTTGTTGCTGTTCTGCAGGAATCTCAAACATGCTGGTTATCACTGCCTGATAGTGTGATTGTTCTAAAATGTCTTTAATCTTGTTTTTCTCTGTGTTGCCAAGAGTTCTGATTTTTTTAAGAAAGGT
This sequence comes from Planctomycetes bacterium RBG_16_41_13, assembly GCA_001828295.1. Next base: position 1,648 of record MHYI01000064.1, read on the forward strand.
ATCTGTCATATTTTTCTCAAGATCAGCACTTGAAAGATCCGACAATATTTTTCTCAGAATAGCATATATCTGCGTTGTCGTTTTTTTTCGGAGATTTGCAAGAAACGTCTCTCTCTCTTCCCTCAATGATTCATGCCATCGTTCTTTCAATTCTTCAACTTCCCTACGCGCATTTTCAATAAGTTCCTTTTTCTGTGCTTCTGCTTCCAAACTTGCGCTTGTAAAAAGCTTTTCGCACCTTGCATCATTTTCCTTATTTTTTTGAAGATAAAGTTCTCTTTCGTTGTCTGCATCAATCATCTTCTGTTCCGCCACCTGCAATTTGGAAGCGATCTTTTCTTCTCTCGCATTCATAACCGAAATAATCCTTCCATAAAGAAAATGCTTCAGGAGAAAAACAAGAAGCAGGAAGTTAAATATTTGGGCAAATACGGTGAACCAATTAATAAGCATCACTGTCCCCCGGCTTTAGTTATCACATAATTCCAAAAAGGATTTGCAAAAATAACAATCATAGCTACAACAAAACAATAGATCGCAGTGGATTCTATCATAGCCATGCTGACAAACAACGTCCTTGTAATTGTATTTGCCTCGTCAGGCTGCTGTGCAATTGAACTGAGAGCCTGAGCCGCCGCACGAGCCTCTCCCAGCGCCGGGCCAATTGAACCAACCGCTATTGTAAAACCGGCGACAATAATAGAAACCATTCCAATCAGGCCAACATTATCCATGCTGTTTTACTCCTTTCCTTTTCCGTATTTTTCTAATGTTTGTTCTTTTTCTTCATATACCCGCGTTGCAGAAGCGATATACACGATAGAAAGAATCGCAAAAATATACGCCTGTATTAACCCTGTCAGCAAGCCCAACGCCTGCATAAGAATGGGAAAAAAAAGAGGCGCAATCGAAAGCAGGATTGCGATGATAACAGACCCGCTCATAACGTTTCCAAAAAGCCTTACTGCAAGCGCTATCGTACGGGATACTTCCCCCAAAATATTGAACGGCAACATGAATGGCGTGGGTTTCAAGTAATGTTTCAAATAACCTATAAAACCGCGTTTTGCTATTCCATAAAACTGCACCGCCACAAATACACAAATGGCAAGCGCTGCAGTGGTCGATAAGGAACCGGTGGGCGGTTGATATCCCGGAATAATACTCATAATGACAGACACTGAAATGAATAAAAATAACGTTCCCACAATAGGTAAAAACCTGTCAGGTTCCTGATTACTGATTGCCCGAATCTGATTTTTCATGCCTAATACAAGCGTTTCAAGAAGATTCTGCCAGCGGGATATCTTGCATTCTGTCGTCAATTTCCTTGTGCCAAACCATGACATTGCAACAATCACCGCCATGGTAATCCAGGTATAGACGATGGTCGCATTTAATGCAATCGGACCAATGTGAAGAACTATTGTATCGTCAGGACTTATATTCACGCATTACTCCCCTATTTTGAACGATATGTCCTCTTTAACCCTTCGGGAAGAAAACGCTTTACCAATACTCGTCGTACAATAAAAAACCCTGCCAGGCACACAAGTAATCGTTCCCAGCGGCCATCCATGATGAAATAAAATGTAGCCAGAACAATCGCCATGCGTACAATATAACTTAGCATAATCAGAGCGGAGGGGTATTTTATTATTGGAAGATAATGAATTGTACTCCACATGCCTGCAAAATTCAGCAAGCCTACCGCCATTCCAACTGCAAGTGCAGTGGCAAGTGTAAATATATCATTTATCATGGTCATTATTTCCTTTTTTTACTGTTCTTTGTAAATACTTGTAACAACCACTAAAGCGACATTTTTATTTCAGATGTTGCAGCAATTTTTTATACTTCACATGAAAATGGAAGAAACAACCCTGACAGGGTTTGGAACCCTGTCAGGGTTAATATACCAAGCTTGCAAATACTATGTTGTTTCGTAACACCTTAGTATTTTGAAACTGGAAATTGTCATTTGTAGTGCGACGAGGTTCGTCGCACTATTTGAATTTAGTGGGCTTAGATATCAAGTGAGGAACGAGCTGCAACCGTTTATAGCAAATGCTTCATTCCCACACTATGCGGGCTGCGCCAGGTATATTTAACAATAAAGCAAGATTCACATTAATCATTTTTACCGGACATTTTCATCCAGCGCCACGCATTCAGGCAACCAATTGCTATGCCAACACTGAGAAGCGTAAGCGTCCATGATATAGGTGATGGCCATTTTTTATCAATCCAGATACCCAGCGCTATGCCAAGTAATGTCGGAATAGTTATCGACCAGCCTATAATCCCCGACATACCCATGCCAAACCAAAGCGTTTTTAACTTCGCTTCTTTCCTGCCTTTTATTTTGCGCGATTCTTTTTTCCCTACTTCCGCAACGAACTTTTTTAATACATCATCCTCTTTCTTTTGTGCAGGGTCAACCATGTCTGCTTTCACCAAGTTCAATAAATTGCCGTACAAAATTAATCTCAAGTTTTGCAACAGCGGAGTGAGCGATTTTCTTTCGTTCATCAACTGAACGAAATTTATTTTCCACCGTTTCTTTCAATCTCCCAAGGTCAGGGCCACGAACGGCATTTCTTGTGGAAACGAGCACCTCGGCGCCACATTTTACGAGAATCCCTTCATCAACAGCAAGGAATACTTCGCGTCCTTCCTGCTCATATATTAAAAGCCCCGGAACAAGAGCAGATACAAAATCTACATGGCGGGGCAGCAAGCAAAAATAACCATTGTCAGCTTCCGCAACGACCTTTTCAACTTCTTCGTTTATAAATATTTCAGTAGGAAGCAGTACTTTTAGTCTCATGGTTTCTTTGCTTCATCAATTCCGCCAATCATATAAAGTAAGTTTTCCGGAAATGAATCGAACTCTCCATTCAAAATCCGTTCACATCCTTCCAGTGCATCCTCAATCCCGACTGTTTTTCCCTTATGCCCGGTAAATTGCTCGGTCGTAAAAAAAGGTTGTGTAAAAAATC
>MHYI01000064.1:4932-10505 GCA_001828295.1 Planctomycetes bacterium RBG_16_41_13
ATCGGTAAAATCATCCGCAGGCACATACACTGCCTGAACAGAAGTAATCGATCCCGAGGAGGTACTGCAAATTCGTTCCTGTAGTTCTGAAAGTTCAGTTCCCAATGTCGGCTGATACCCTACGCGGGAAGGTAACTGTCCTAAAAGCCCCGACACCTCGGAACCTGCCTGTATAAACCGAAAAATGTTATCTATCAGGAGCAGCACATCCAGTTTTTCTTCATCCCGAAAATATTCAGCCATTCTAAGCGCTGCATGCCCTATACGAAATCTCGCGCCTGGTGGTTCATTCATTTGCCCAAAAAGCATTACCGTATTATCCAAAACCCCCGCAGCTTTAATCTCCCGAAAAAGTTCCTCAGCCTCGCGGCACCGTTCACCTATACCGCAAAAGAAGCTTATTCCACCGTAAATCCCCATGACTTTATGAATTATTTCCGTAATAAGTACTGTCTTTCCAACCCCGGCGCCTCCAAAAAGCCCTGCTTTTCCACCCCTCTCGAGAGGCGCAAGCACATCGATTGCTTTAATTCCCGTACTGAAAATCTCTGTAGAAACGGAACGACTGGACAGTGGTATAGGTGGCTGGTATATGGACTTCCACACAACATCCCGAAGAGGTTCTCCATTATCAATAGTTTCACCAAAAACATTAAACATTCTCCCAAGCAATTCTTTTCCTAAGGGAACCCTTAACGTTTGTTCCATGTCAATCAGTATAAACCCCCGGTATAATCCCCCTGTGGTGGTTAGTGCTATTCCACGAATGGTTTCATGATCAAGATGAATCACTACTTCGATTACGTATTTTACATTTCCCAGTTCTCCTCTGAGTTCATTATGAATAGGAGGGACTCTTCCTGGAAAGCGAACATCCACGATACTCCCCCTTATCGATACAATCTCACCTTTATTGATTTCTTTTTCTCGTAACATGGGATGCATACTCATTTATTATCGTATTACTGTTGAAATACTGCTATTTTAAAAGGCTTTTAACAACCACCTTGACGCCCTTCACGGCGGCTTTATAAAAAAACAGCGACAATTTAGCTTTTTGAAAAATCCAGAAGGCTTAAAAGAAACATGGAATACGTTTTTCACAAGACTAAATTGGTTCCATTTTTTAATAAACACGAATAGTTGAAGATGCCTTTGTAACCATATGTAGCAGCAATTCATACATCGCCGCTACACTGCTGATAACGGCGTTATTGCCGTGTTTATCAATAAAACGAAGCTGTTGCGAAAAATCAGTATAGGTCAAAAGAAAATTCAATTCAAGCATAATACACTTGCACATTGCTTAGAAGACATGCAGTTAAATTCTTTTTGGTTGCAGCTCTATGGGGGATTCAGGTTAGCAACCTGGGAACCAGAATTTTTGGTACGATTACCTTTCATGGCACGAGCCACCAAGAAATTAAAATCCCAATTTTCATATTGTCACCTGTCCAGAGGTAACTCATCTTTATGGAAATACCAATAAAAAAGCCTTACTGCAAAGATGTTTCTTTCAACATCTTCGGCAGTAAGGCTATCTTTTTGATACGGTCTTAGCAAAAGGCCCTTTACTTAGCGTCCCCCGATTGCCCGGGGCTTGCCTTTATCGCGATGCTTTTCCTGCTGTTCGGCAAGAATCAGGCTTGTAATAGCTGTTCAATAACATTTATATTCATAATGTATATAAAATCAAGATAATTTGGTTCTGGCTTGCCCAGGTTAAGGTTGTTGGTATTACGCCCGTGTTAAGTGCCTGTATTTGATGCGATGAGGCTGGTCGGAGGCGGCGCCGATGCGTCTTTTTCTCTCTTCCTCGTATTCTGTATAGTTTCCCTCAAACCAGACAACCTTGCTATCTCCCTCAAAAGCAAGAATGTGGGTGGCAATCCTGTCAAGGAACCAGCGGTCATGGCTTATCACCACAGCACAGCCGGAAAAGTTTTCCAACGCATCCTCGAGGGCGCGCATGGTATTTACGTCAAGATCATTTGTTGGTTCATCGAGCAGGAGGACGTTGGCGCCTTCTTTTAACATGCAGGCAAGATGCACCCTGTTTCTTTCTCCTCCGGAAATAGCGTTCACCGGTTTTTGCTGATCCGCACCTGAAAAGTTAAATCGCGCCACATATGCGCGTGAGTTGACCTCTCTGCTGCCGATTTGAATTATGTCGTTGCCGCCGGATATGGTCTCCCATATCGTTTTATTCGGATCGAGGGTTTCACGGCTCTGGTCAGCATATGCGAGTTTTACCGACTCCCCTAACCGGATTGTTCCGCTATCCGGGTTCTCTTGTCCGGTAATCATCCGGAACAAGGTGGTTTTCCCGGCGCCGTTCGGGCCAATGATTCCGACAATTCCGCCACGCGGCAGTGAAAACGCCATACTCTCTATCAAAATACGGTCTCCGTATGATTTGGAAACCTTATCCGCTTCAATAACTAAATTCCCCAATCTCGGTCCTGGCGGGATGTAAATCTCCAGTTCTTTTATTTGTTTCTCGGTTTGTTGCGAGAGCAATGATTCATAAGAATTGATGCGCGCCTTTGATTTTGCGTGCCGTCCCTTCGGACTCATCCGGATCCATTCCAACTCGCGTTGCAACGTCTTTTGCCGTTCAGTCTCTTGTTTTTCTTCCTGTTGCAATCTTTTCTGTTTTTGATCAAGCCATGAAGAATAGTTGCCCTTCCATGGTATTCCATATCCGCGGTCAAGTTCTAATATCCAGCCGGCGACATTATCAAGAAAATACCGGTCGTGCGTCACAGCAATCACCGTTCCTTCATATTTCAGCAAGTGTTGCTCCAGCCATGCAACAGTTTCAGCATCGAGGTGATTCGTCGGTTCATCCAATAGCAGGATGTCCGGTTTTTTTAAGAGCAATCTGCAAAGTGCCACACGCCGTTTTTCTCCACCAGATAATATCTTTACCGGTGTATTTCCCTCAGGGCAGCGTAGCGCATCCATTGCCATTTCAAGTCGGGAATCAAGGTCCCAGGCATTAAGCGCGTCAATCTTTTCCTGAACCACCCCCTGCCTCTCTATCAAAGCATTCATTTCATCGCCTGACATTGGTTCTGCAAATTGTTCGTTTATACGGTTATATTCATTGTGGAGATCTACCAATTCCTGGACGCCTTCTTCCACAATTTGACGCGCCGTTTTTGTTTCGTCAAGCAAGGGTTCCTGTTCAAGAAATCCTACTGTATATCCCTGTGAAAGCGTTACCTGTCCGTTATAATTCTCGTCTACTCCTGCCATTATGCGTAAAAGAGAACTCTTTCCCGAACCATTTAAACCAAGCACGCCAATCTTAGCGCCGTAAAAATAGGAAAGCGAGATATCTTTTAATACGGGTTTTTTTTCATAAAATTTGCTCACACTGTTCATGGAATAAATAACTTTGTTCGGTTGATTGCTCATTTTGGCATGCCTCCGGGAAAAATGGTTACATGGTTTTCTCTGCTAGTATTCTTAATATGAATCAGCATGTGCATAACTATAAAAGAATTTTGCCTGCTTAGCAAGCCTGCGGTCGAACACCTCCATAAACTGTACAGTCGGCAATCGGCAATCTACAGTCGGCAAATTAAGGTTGAAATTATTATTAAAACCTCAACTTATTGAGAAGTTATCATAAATCACACCTTTTCCGGCAACTTTTTCGCTTTATGCAGAGACGCACAACAAGGCTTCCCGACATTGGTCATTGGTCATTGGTCAACCGCCGACTGCAGAAGGGAGCATTAAATATTTTGCCAGAAAACGTAAAGAAATTACTGATAAGGTACTATTTCTCTACAATTAAAATATTGGCTATTATTATCGTTAAAAATGATTTGACTTTGTTTAACTCTTTTTATAATCTTGATAAAAATTTTCTTTTAGTTATTCATAGCACACAAAGCCGCAATCAGAATGTAGAGACGCACGGCCGTGCGTCTCTACATACAAAAAGAAAGATGTTTTTACAGGGTAATACTATATTCACCATTACATTTTTTATCATAAGAGCGACTCATGGGACTAATTGTTCAAAAATTTGGAGGTACTTCTGTTGCTAATGCTGAACGCATAAAGGCTGCTGCCAGGCGAATTACAGAAACATATGATGCCGGGAATAAAGTGATTGTTGTTGTTTCTGCGAGGGGACAAACAACTGACGAGCTTATTGAACTTGCCAATGAAATTACTGATAAACCTTCTACACGCGAGATGGATATGTTATTATCAACGGGCGAACAGGTTTCTATTGCCCTCATGGCAATGGCGATTCATGCGCTTGGGTATCCTGCAATATCATTTACCGGTGGTCAGGTGGGTATCGTTACGGATAGTTTTCATACGAAGGCGCGCATCCGCAACATTAATGCAGACCGAATCCGCAAGGAATTAGATAATGGCTCCATTGTTATTGTTGCGGGTTTTCAGGGCATTGACGCAAATGAAAACATAACCACCCTGGGAAGAGGCGGTTCTGATACTACAGCAGTGGCTCTCGCATCTATTATGCATGCGGACAGATGTGATATTTTTACGGATGTGGATGGAATTTATACCGCTGACCCAAGAAAGGTGCCAAATGCCAGAAAACTCAATAAAATCTCGTATGATGAAATTTTAGAGCTTGCAAGCCTGGGCGCCCAGGTAATGCACTCACGCTCAATAGAATTTGCAAAAAAATACAATGTACCTTTATACGTTCGCTCAAGTTTTAACAACTCTGAAGGAACATTGATATGTAAGGAGATTGATGATATGGAAAACATTGTTGTAAGCGGTGCAACCGTCAGCAAAAACGACGCAAAAATTACCATCAGGTCTATTCCTGATGTTCCCGGCCAGGCGGCAAAAATATTTCACGAGATCGCGAAAAAAAATATTAACGTGGACATGATCATTCAAAACGCAAGTGTCGAAGGACGCGCTGATGTAACGTTTACGGTGCCGCGAAGTGATTTGAAAAACGCGCTGGAAACCGCAGAAAAGATAAAAAAAGATCTCTGGGCAATGGAGGTTTTATACGATGACAAAATCGCTAAACTATCCGTAGTGGGAATAGGTATGCGGAGCCATTGCGGTGTAGCGGAAAAGATGTTCAGCATCCTTGCTGAAGAAAAAATTAACATACAGATGATCAGCACCTCTGAAATAAAAATATCCTGCATAATCGATGAGGCTCACGCCGAACGGGCCTTAAATGCAGTGCATAAAATATTTGGATTAAACCACGTTAAAAACGAAGTGGCTGCTAAAATCTAACTCTCGTTTGTACGCGTAAGTTTCGGCTGATAAATACAGTATGGTTCTTCCGCCAAATAGTTTCCTGTATCGTAAAATGCACGGGCTCTACACCCTTCGCAGACTTTTTTGTATTCACAGTCCCCGCACTTGCCCTCTAATAAATCCGGATTTCGCAGCTTTTCAAACACCGGAGAGTTTTTCCAGATATCCGCAAATTTTTGTTTCTTTACATGCCCTGCTTCGACTGGCAAATAACCGCAGGGAAAAACCTCTCCTTTATGGGAAACAAAACAAACGCCTGTACCCGCTAAACCCCCCTTCGTCATCGC
>MHYI01000065.1:0-1528 GCA_001828295.1 Planctomycetes bacterium RBG_16_41_13
AAAATTCAAGCAGAGGGCACTGTTCACACACCCTTTTGGGTTTGCAAAACAACTTTCCGATGTTCACGATCAGGGCGTGGTATTCATTGAATAATTCCGTGTCTTCAGGGAGGTTATCTTCAAAAAAAGATTTCATTTCATCGTAAGCGCTTTCTTCAGGGATAAGGCCGTGCCGCGAAAATATTCTGTGCGTATAGGCGTCTATAACAAAAGTAGGCATATTGCCTGCGTAAAGCAGAATCGAATCCGCCGTTTCCGGTCCAATGCCGTTTATGCTGAGCAATTCTTCCCGAAGCATCCGGCAGTCCTGATGAAACATGGCGGTGAGATTGCCATCGTATTTTGAAAACAGCCAGTTGACAAATGTTTTAACACGCTTAGCCTTGACATTAAAAAACCCTGACGGCCGGACCAGTTCCGCCAGTTCCGGCAAACTTAGCGAATGTATTCCTTTTGGTGTAAGTTTGTTTACATTTTTTATATTATTGATAGCCTTTTCAACATTTGACCAATTAGTATTCTGGGTCAATATAGCGCCAATGATAATTTCAAACGGTGTTTCTCCAGGCCACCATTGTTGAGGTCCCAGAGAATCATACATTTTGCGGTATATTTTCAACAGGGTATTTTTTTTACTCATTTTCAGAGCCAAGTCTTGAAAGAATGCCCATTCTGAGCAGTGGGAACATGATTTCGTGGTGTCCGGTGATTGCGTATCCGGTACGGGTGGGCCTTTTTAATACATTGGTTTGCGGCCGGTAGTGCTGGATCATGTCCATGTTTGCCGTTACAAAATTTTCCACTTTGTTCCCAACGTTTCTTGCTATGGTGAGCGCTTTAAGAAACACCTCCGGCATGATGACTGCAGACCCAACGTTGAGCCAGACGCCGCCCTCCAAATCGGATACTATTGAAGCAAGGATCCTGAAATCAATATGACTGGATTCGCCCATGTCTTTGCCTGAAATGTTCGGATGCATGTAAATAGTGTCTGTGCCGAGCGCAACATGTACGGTGGAAGGTATGTCCAGTTTAGCACTCCAGGCCAATAAACTCAGATCGGTATAGGCTTTGTTATCCGCAATAATTTTTTCTCCCATTGCCCTTCCCAATCCGATGCCCTCAGTTGCTCCCCTTGAAGAGGCTATTTGAAATGCTTCAGGGGTTTCTTTTGTCATCCCGAAGCTTCCATCCCTCAGGCTTTCCGCCACATCTTCCGAAGTTGCGCCGATCAGTGATATTTCGTAATCGTGAATAGCGGCAGCCCCATTCATGGCAAGGGCGGTTATAATATTCCGTTTCATCAAATCAATAATGAGCGGTGACAAACCGCATTTGATTACGTGCGCCCCAAATGACATTACCACCGGACGCTTATTCTGTCGCGCCAGGACTATTGCATCAATAACCTTGCGCAGATTTGTCGAAGCCAGTATTTCGGGCAATGATTCAAAAAAAGCCTTTATTCCGTCAGCGGGTTCTGTTGGTTTGGCAAAAAGATGAATATTGGAAAGATGCTGGCGTTCTG
>MHYI01000065.1:1590-4730 GCA_001828295.1 Planctomycetes bacterium RBG_16_41_13
TTCCTGGCATTAATGAGACAAAACAAGAAATATTTTAAATGTATGATTTGCGGATTTAAGTGAGACCTTCCTGGCAAAGGAGGATTTCATCTTTGTTATAGCTAAAAGTATCTATTTCCAGAAAAATTTGACATAGGTATGGGTGGCACGGACAAACAAGTTTGTCCGTGCCACCCTGTTTTTAATCTGTGCAATCTGTGTGATCGTTCGACAAAGCTCTCACGACGAAGTCTGTGGTTCCCTGAAGTTCTCCTGGATTAAGGGGCAATGATTGCGTCTACAGGACAAACGCTGACGCAATTTCCGCAGTCAGTACAGGTACTTTCATCAATTACCCGCACATCTCCTGCTTCAGAAATAGCCTCTACCGGACATTCGCTTTCACATGCGCCACAATTTATACATTCTTCATTAATACTATGAGCCATTTATTCTTTTCCTTTCAATTTAATTTAATTTCTCATCCAACTTTTTATGCAAAATTTCACTTCCTTTTGTAATACAAATTTCCATCTTCAGCGTTACTACTGGTAACGTCCAGCGGGCAATGTCTTTTCCTAGTTTTACACGGTCTTTTTGCGTAATGACGATTGCATCGGGAGAGGCGCCTCTGGCTTCGCCGTTTAAAATATGCAGATCCGAAGGAGTATATGCGTGATGGTCGGGAAATTCATGGAAACCGACCAGTATCGCTCCTAAACTCTCAAGGCTCTTCCTGAACGATAACGGATTTCCGATTGCGCAGAAAGCAAAAACCTTCTTTCCGGCCAACCATTCAGTACCAAACGATTTTTCATCGGCTGCTAAAACCAGACGCACTGGTTTGTGGATTGATTCTATTACGGGAACATCTCTTGCAATTTCACGCAGCCGGTCGATTATCGTCTGTTTTTTCTCCTGGCTAATTTGGTCTGTATGCGTCAGGAGAAACAGATCAGACCTTCTTAATCCTTCCAAGGGTTCTCTTAATAATCCACGGGGCAAAGTGTATTCGTATCCAAAAGGCTCCAGCGTATCGATAAGAACAATGTCCATATCCCGTGACAGCCGTAAGTGCTGAAAACCGTCATCCAGCAACAAACACTCAGCCTGGCGGCGATTTATGGCTTCCCATCCGCTTTTTACCCGGTCTTTTCCCAATATATTCATTATGCCGGGTATATTCTCTTTAAATAAGAGGTGTTCATCATTGCACATTTCACTGCTTGCCGCGTCTTTTCCCTGTTGCATCATTGGCGCGTATCCGCGGCTTATGATAATAACCCTTTTGCCTTTTTTCCCCGCATATTTTGCCAGGTATTCAACAACAGGGGTTTTCCCCGTTCCGCCTGTAGTAATATTCCCGACGCTGATTACGGGCACGGGCAGCCGGTATGTTTTCAAAATGCCTTTCCTGTAAAAAAAAATACGAGTTTTTATGGAAAACCCGTATATTTTCGATAACAGATAGAGCATTTGCCGGAGAATCTCAGGCAGTATGCCGGAAAGCTCTTTCCTTATCAAACACAAATAATATTTTTTTATTGAAGGTGTGGACAAGGCAAAGCTGGATTAATTACTGTGGCGATAGTTTATTGTATGAAGGCTTTGGTAGGGGGCCTATTTTAATGGAACCGACCAATACGCTTCGTCCAAAAATTGTTTCCACGATTCATATTTTTCAGACCGGAGTTTCAATCTCAATACGGGGCTGTGTTTTGGTTTTACAGGTTTTCTGGTCAACTTCATTCCCGCCTGTTCAGGATTCCTGCCTCCTTTTCGTTTATTGCATTCAGTACACGCGCATACCACGTTTTCCCATGTGGTTTTTCCGTCATACGCCCTTGGTATGACATGGTCAAAACTTAATTCTGAAACCGGAAAACGTTTGCCGCAGTATTGACATTTATTTTCATCCCTGGCAAAAATGTTCCTTCTGTTAAATTTCAAAGAAGATTGAGGGAATTTATCGTATGTTAAGAGCCGGATAATCTTTGGCACCTCAATGGAAAAGGAAACAGTTTTTACCCAACTCGTAGTATCGTCGTCTGTTAAACCGAGCGAGGCCTTGTACGAAGAAACATCCCTCCAGCTTTCAAAATTATAGGAATTATATTTTCCCTCATCCACGGAAACAACCTCCGCAATGTGTTTACAAAGCAATGTGAATGCCCGTTTCGCGGAGATTACATGGAGCGCCATGAAAAACTTGTTTAATACGAGTACGCTTGATTCCAGGGTAACGGCTTGTTGCATACTATCGCTTCCTCAATTACCGACAAACAACGAATTTAAAAGAGATATTTATCGTGATGTAAATCAGGAGAGGCATGCCACTTTTAAAAAGTATAACAGCCTGAGTAAGCTAATTCAAGGGAATTGTAATGCCCAAAACGGCTCCATAACATCATATCCCCTGCCCGGTGAGAATGATTTTTTAATACACAGGACGACAAATTTTTTTGCCTGCTGAACAGCTTCTGTGACGCCGCATCCCTTCGCAAGATACGCTGCGATTGCGGAGGCATAGACGCATCCGGTGCCATGAACATGTTTTGCGGGGAGATACTCGCCTTCAATATACGCAAAGGATTTTCCCGTGTACAAAATATCAAGTACCGTATTGCTGCTCTTTATATCACTTGAATGCAGGGCATGGCCGCCTTTTATGAGTACGTTTGCGGGGCCGAGTTTGTGTATGTATTCCGCAGCCTTTTCTGCATCAGAGATATTCTGAATTTTTATGCCCGAAATATGTGCTGCCTCCGGAATATTTGGCGTAACGATGAAGGACAAGGGAAATAATTGAGAGATCAACGCCGGAATGGCATCTTCAGCCAATAGCGCCGCTCCATTTTTTGACAGCATGACCGGATCGACGACAACAGGTGAAAGCGCATAATGTTTGAGCCGGGAGGCGACCGTTTCAACGATATCCTTGCTGAGCAACATGCCTGTTTTGACGACGTCGGCACCCGTATCGGATACTACTGCGTCAATTTGCCGCGCAACAAAGGAAGCAGGAATTTCATAGACGGCATGTACTCCCAGCGTGTTTTGTGCCGTTAACGCGGTGATTGCAGTGGCCGCATATCCTCCCAATGCCGCGATGGTTTTCATGTCCGCCTGTATCCCCGCTCCGCCAATACTGTCGGAACCGG
>MHYI01000066.1:0-243 GCA_001828295.1 Planctomycetes bacterium RBG_16_41_13
ACGTACAGAAAGATGTATTCGCGCACGTAGGTGCGCAGGTCCCACTTAGGATCGTGGTTTCGTTCGAATTCTTCAAGTAAATCCGCTGCCTCCTGGATTCCCATTCCTTCCTGCACGGTAAAATAGTAGTCCATAGCGAGGTCCCATTCCGGATTTTTATAAATAGAAACGCCGTATTTTTCCGGTTCCAGGGCAACAGGGCTGTACTTCCCCAGTATAAAGGTCATGAATCCCACGGAGTGA
>MHYI01000066.1:330-591 GCA_001828295.1 Planctomycetes bacterium RBG_16_41_13
GCTGCGCTGACTTTTGTAACACTGTTTTTATCACTTCGAGGTTTGTCGCCTTGTTCATCAATTGCAAGACCCGTTTATTCCCGGACTCATACCCAAAATAGAGACACCGGCAGCCTGACGCTGCTGCGTCCTTCCACACGTCGTCCCCTGTAAGGGTATCTTCAAACCGCAAGTGGGTTGTCCATGCGATGTCCGTCTTTGCTTTGATGAATTCCCTGGAAAGTTTACGGAAGAGGGCTGGTGGATACGACTCGTCGGTAA
>MHYI01000066.1:657-6687 GCA_001828295.1 Planctomycetes bacterium RBG_16_41_13
GTTTTGTGCGAAACTTTTCTCCATAGCCCTGGGAATGATCGCAGAATGCGCAATGCCCCCAGTAACATCCACGGGTAGCCAGGTAGGGGAGAATACGTTCGGGAAGGAAGTATGTATCGAGCGGCAGCCCATCAAAATCAGGCGGCGGGAGTTTTGCAATGTCAACTGCGGATACCTTTGCATTCGTGTGAATGCCATTCTTATCCCTGTACATCAGATTTGGCACCTGTGAGAAATCCTTTTCCCGGGACTCCAGGGCGTTTACCAGTTCCAGCAAGGCAGTTTCACCTTCGTAGAGGATGGCAGTATCAAAGAGCGAAAAGAGAGATGCATTATTTCCTAATACGTCGCGAATTCGCGTAATGATATTCCCGCCGAGTGCAATATGAACATGCGGATATTTTTCTTTGATCATCTTGCAGAACGTGAACGTAGGAATTAATTGCTTCTTCTGGACAACGGAAATCCCTATCAATTCAGGCAATTCATCTTCAATTACCGGTTCAACGATACGGCGATACACGTCCCTGAAGACATTTACCTGTTCGTCATCAACCGCGTTCAGAATTTCAGTTGACATATATGATCTGTACCCGATCTCTGTCTCCATCGGGGGGAATCGGATCTGCGCCGGATAGTAGGCCAGGGAGATGACTGCCATAGTTTCGTTGAAACAGTTAAGAGCCCATTCCAGCTTGTTTATATCGTAGAATGCATCGCTTTTTAAAATATTTCGTGCCTTCTCAACGTCTCCTATGAGGTGTGAAAATCGCTCTTCAGTACAGTCGTTTAGTAAGCGCTGGTATTCCTCATTGAGAGATTGTCCGGTGTTTCTCTGCTGATAATGAGCACGTACATGTGTTATTATTTTTTGGATGTGGCGTAGAAAAGGCGCGCTTAACATCATGTCGTACATTAACACATTGGTATCGCTCTGGACTACCTCATGACCTGCCGAACGCAGGACGGCGGTCAGCATGGGCAAACTCAGATATGGCTCTGTGGGCAGCCATTCTGGCGGGAAGAGCAAAAGTACTTTCATAGAGGGTCCGTTAGTACTTTATAAAGGGAAATTCCTTTGAATTTGTAACGAGCGCTTACGCAATAAGGAAGAGGATACCACCAGGCAAGACGATAAAGCAAGATATTTCCAGGTTGTGTCGTAAAGGAAATGAGTACCTCGGACACTTGCTGGGTACGTTTATGTCAGGAAGCATGGTACATGCAGCAGAAGAACAAGAAATAACAGAGTTTTTATGCAGAGCGCATTATATCAGAGAGGTTAGAGGAAGCGTGATGGGTGTCGCAATGGATATGAGCAAAGATTCTTAAGACAACTCGGGAGGCCTATCAGGGTCTGGTCTTTATTCTTGCGGGTCTTTAATCTTGATATGAGATTGTGGAAATGGTAGTTTATGTCTATGACAAGACTTTTAAGATAGAATTTAACGTAGCAATTTACCACGTTTCATCACGAGGTAAAAGAATATTCAGCCGTTGTGCAAAGTTGGTAAACTATGACCAAAAAAGAATTTCTCAACTTCATAAGTAATAGCAGGGAAGATGTCCTGCAGCAATTGCTTGATTTGCACAGTTAACACAAGAAACTCGGAAAACCCAATTGTCTGTGTAATGTGTGAAATCTGTGGTTCCATACCTTTTTATTGGTCTGTGTCTCGACCTCACCAATAACTATCAGATGAATCTTATTGATACTTTTTGGCACAAAATTTGATATGTTTTCAATAATGCCGAAAACGTGTCTTTTTGTTTAGCATTAGTTCATCAATGTTAAATAAACGGTGAAAAATATGTCGGAAACGAATGACAAAACCAAATTTATTTCAATCAAGGTTTCTGATGACCATATGAAGGTCTATTTAACGGTAAAACCAGTTGCCCAGGAGGACAGCGATATCAACTCAGATGATGTATTGAAAATCCTGCAATCAAAAAATGTTTCTTTTGGAATAAAGGTAGAAATTATAAAGAATACCCTGGATAAGGTCAAACAGGAAATAAATTCCATGGAAAACGTGCTTATAGCCGAAGGAAGCCAAGCAATTAATGGTGAAGACGGCAGGCTTGAATTTTTATTCAATATAAATAAAAAAATCAAACCTCAGGAGGGCGCTCATGGTAAGGTAGATTTCCACGAATTGAGTATGGTTGAAAATGTTGAAAAGGAACAACCCCTGGTTAAATTAATAGATTCTACCCCAGGAACGCCTGGAAAAAACGTTTATGGCAAAATGGTTAACCCTGTCCATGGAAAGCCATGTGTGCTCCCAGTCGGAGAGAATACAAAAGTATCAGATAAAGATACAAAACTGTTGGTATCATGTATTGATGGAATAGTAAAATACGTCTCTGGAGTTGTTTCTGTAAAATCTTGTTGTACAGTCGAAAAAGACGTTGATTTTAGTACAGGGAATATAACAAGCAAAGGGACGGTTGTTGTTAAAGGAAATGTAAGAAGTGGGTTTATATTAGATGCCATAGGAGATATAGAGGTTGGGGGTACGGTAGAAGATTCTATAATAAAGTCAAAGGGTAACGTTTTGGTAAAGGGTGGTTTTATTGGTTCGGGTAAAGGGAAAATTGAAGCAGAAGGAGATGCAACCATCGGCTTTGCCAGGAATCAGACAATTATGGCAACTAATGTAATAATATTACGAGAGGCAGTGGGTTGTACAATCTATGCTAAAAATACCGTGAAGGTAAGTGGGGATAAGATATCTATCGAGGGTGGAATAACAACTGCGGGAGCAATGATTGAGGTCGAATCTTTGGGAAGTAAAAATGAGGTTCGTACAGACGTAGAAGCAGGAATTGACTATACTGCACATCAAAGTCAAATGAGTACAAGAAAAGAAATAAGTGGTTTTAAAGCTGTTCTGAAAACGGTTGATAAGGAACTTAATACACTCCATGCAATTCAGAAAGCAAAGGGAGAACTTCCGGCACAGTACACAACTACATTTGATCACCTCCTTTCTCGAAGGGAAGAGTTAGTGAAAAAATTAAAAGATCTTGCGAGCGAAGAAATAGTGCCTGTTAATAAAGATGCCAAAATAATGGTCAATAGGGTCGTTCATCCAGGGATAGAGATTAAAATTGGAGAATCAACAATGACCGTTCTTGAGGAATACCATGGTACAACATTCTATTTGTCAGGAGATGAGATAAAAACAAAAAAATGAGTTTGTTATAAAAATCAAACTTTTACCTCTGTAATTCTCGCTGGATGTGCTGAAACAAACACTGCATAAAAATATCAACACTTCTTTTGGATGTCTGCGTTTACCATCATGACCTGCCGGAAGAATTCGACTATGAACTGGGTTTGTTTCCAGGATAAACTTGACAAATATTGATTTGAGTCTTATAATCCCAACATGCCTGAAATTGAAGAATTAGAACATATCATTTGCGTTAAGGAAGTAAGTTTCTTTGAATATAAACAATAAACAATTGAAAGCCAGGTAGCATGAATTATACCTTTGCCCCTTGGCTTTTAATTCGTCAGTCCCACATCAACCTTGCATAATCAACTATCAAATCAAAAATTACCTGGCAAACTATGAGCAAACTATTTGAAAAAATAAATATCGGCCAGATGACGTTGAAAAACAGAATAATCATGTCCGCCATGGACCTGGGGTTTACTTCAGATGGCGCCATTAACGACCGGATTATCAACTTTTATATTGAACGGGCAAAAGGGGGGGTAGGTCTTATAGTTGTTGGTGGTTGTTATCCTGAAATGAATGGTAAAGTATGGAAGAGCATCATTGGGCTGGATAAGGATGAATTTATCCCCGGATTAAAAAGATTAACCGATGCCATCCATCGGTATGACGTTCGTGTGGCTGCACAACTCCTTCACGCTGGCAGAAGCGCCTCGTCTTTTTTCACAAAAATGCAACCAGTTGCACCCTCTGCGGTGACATATAGAAGCATTAAACAAGAACCCCGCGCCCTGACAATTCCGGAGATCAAAACGGTTATCGATAATTATGTCAGCGCCACATTAAGGGCAAAGAAGGCAGGTTTTGATGCCGTTGAGCTTCATGGCGGAATGGGGTATCTTATCAACCAGTTCCTCTCTAAGACAACTAACAAACGCAACGATGAATATGGTGGAAGTCTTGAGAATAGAACTCGTTTTGCAATGGAAATGATTCTGGCGATAAAGGAAACTGTTGGGAAGGATTATCCCATCATCTTTAGAATGTCAGGAGATGATTTCGTTGAAGAAGGACTCAAGATTGGCGAAAGTGTTGAAATTGCTAAAATCATAGAACAGGCGGGTGTTGACGCCTTTAACGTATCTCCTGGCTGGCATGAAAGCAAGATTCCTATTATGTTGATGTCTATTCCGAGGATGGCCTATACCTTTCTTTCTGAGAGAGTTAAATCACAACTAAAGGTTCCTGTAATTGCTTCGGTGAGAATAAATGCCCTCGAATTGGCCGAAGAAATATTGGATAATGAACAGGCAGACCTGGTATCAATTGGCAGACCGCTAATCGTCGATCCTGAATTACCAGCGAAGTATAAAAATGGACAACTTGATGACATCAGGACATGTATTGCCTGCAATCAGGGATGTTTTGATTCATTGCTTAATTTTAAATCTGTTTCGTGTACTTACAATGCGATGGTAGGGCACGAGGGTGAATATACGATAGCCAGGGCAGACAAACCCAAAAGGGTTGTGGTTGTTGGTGGAGGGCCTGCCGGTATGGAGGCCGCCCGTGTTCTGGCATTAAGGGGTCATCGCGTTACCCTCTACGAGAGAAATGACCAACTGGGTGGGCAATTGCGATATGCCTATATTCCTCCTGGACGTGAAGAAATACAAAACGTCATAACATATTTAGAACGACAGATTTTAAAACTCAAAGTAAACATAAAAACGGGCAAAGAGGCAGATTTACAGATGTTAGAAAAAGAACGCCCTGATGCAGTAATTATAGCCACAGGTGGACAACCGATAATGCTCAACCTCCCGGGAATAAATGGAGAAAATGTTTATATTGCCAGTGATGTACTGGAAGGAAAAGCATCACTGGGAAGAGAGGTTGTCATCATTGGCGGTGGAACGGTTGGATGCGAGGTAGCCTTGTATGTTGCCAAACAGGGTGCAATGAGACCAGAGGTCGCTTGTTTTCTCCTGAAACATAAGGTGCTCGACGCCAAAGATATTGTTGAATATACCTCGAAGGGAAACAGGAATATCACCCTTTTAGAAATGAAAAGAAAGGTTGGCGGAGGATTTGGTTTCTCCACTCGATGGGTTATTCTCGATGAATTAAAAAATGCAGAGGTAAAAGAAATAACGGAAGTAAAGGTAAAAGAAATAGTCAATAATCACAACAAAAATGGTCAGAAAAATAGGGGAGTGGTATATGAAAAGGACGGACAGGAACATTTTATCAAGGCAGACACCGTCCTCGTTGCCGTTGGATACAGACCCAACAACATACTCCAGAAGCAGGTAGAAGGAAAATTTCCAGAGACATACTTTATTGGTGATTGTGTCAAGGTACGTACTGCCCTTGAAGCTATCCATGAAGGTTTTCAAGTAGCATTGAAGATATAGGATAGATTGTTAAGATAGAAGCCAGAATTCAGAAACCAGAAGTCAGAATAAAGAAGTTACGTAAAAAGTTTTTAAATGCTGAGGTTTTTACGATGAAAGACATCCGCATGAATCGTGGTGATAACTCCGGTTATAACCACATCGAATTTGAAGAGATTTCTGGAGATAATGGCAAGGCCGTTGGCATTATTTACATGAAAAAACCGCCGCGAAACTCTATAGGTTCATGGCTTCTCGACGCCATCTACGATAAAATGGATCAGTACGAGGGCAATGATAAAATTGGCGCTATTATTATCGCCAGCAAACTTCGTGGAGTTTTCAGCGACGGTGCCGACCGTGACGAACTCTTTGGCTCATGGATATCGGGGCTGGTGGCCGAAAAAAACTATGAGCGATTTCACCGTGCACATGAGATGTTC
>MHYI01000066.1:6695-6868 GCA_001828295.1 Planctomycetes bacterium RBG_16_41_13
CGAAAATTGCAAAAAACCGGTTATTGCCGCTATTAACGGCGTTACTATCGGCGCTGGTCTGGAACTTGCCATGTTATGTGACTTACGTATTGCGTCCGAACTTTCCTTCTTTAGCCTTCCGGAGGCAAAACCAGAACTCAGCATCATTCCAGGTCTAGGTGGTACTCAGCGGC
>MHYI01000066.1:6941-7260 GCA_001828295.1 Planctomycetes bacterium RBG_16_41_13
GTTAGCGTGGGGGCTTATCAGTCATATTTCACCACATAAAGAAGTATTAAATCATGCCATTGACACGGCAAAGACTTTGTTGGAACGGGATGCAAGGGCGCTCAAGGAAATGAAGAAGTGTATTAACTTCGCCGTGGAGAACGATATCCTGAAGGGTATCGAATACGAGGTAGGTGTCTTTGCTGAAATGATGCGATTAAAGCTGGCAAGTATGGCATCAGAGAAGTAAGATACACTGAAACCACAGATTGCATAGATTTCTCAGATTCTATTCCTCCTATTTTCATAACACTCCCGATATTTTTTGCCTTGCATTTCA
>MHYI01000066.1:7309-7425 GCA_001828295.1 Planctomycetes bacterium RBG_16_41_13
TACTATTAAGGAGGAATATTACGTGGATTTTAAAGATAAGGTAGCAATTGTAACAGGTGGCACGCGTGGTATAGGGAAGGCAATTGCGCTGGAACTGGCAAAAAACGGTTGCAACG
>MHYI01000067.1:0-3926 GCA_001828295.1 Planctomycetes bacterium RBG_16_41_13
TGAGGAAAATCATAGTCAGCGGAGAGTAGGATACACTGAACTTCCATAGTTGTATCTCTAACTAAAGCAGGCCTTAGATGTTTATACTCCCACCTCGGGACGTTATCTACATACAGCACCCGTATCTTATCGTCTGCGACCTTTATCCTGTGGGTGAGGTAGTTATTGGTCTTTGTAACCTCGCCCTCTTTTTCAGGGGTGGATACTATGAGTTCGTATTCGCCCGGCTCGGTCGGTTTATATGTTATCCTCTCCTGCTGGTTTTCACGTCCACCTTTTACTACAGTAGTATTATATTCAAAAACCTTTCTGCCTGTTGCTATTCGTCTCTCTATCTCGACGGGGTCTTTGGATAGTTCCTTTGTCTGGCTGGTAATATTCGCCTCCGTAAGGGCTATCGTGATTTGCTCTCCATCGAAGCCGCTATTTTTCACCTTGAAGTCGATATTTGTAGAATCGTTGGCAAGCACCGCATCAGGTGCCTCTAAATTAGATAACTCTATATCCCTATGCGGTTGCGGAACACCCGGACAGACAGTGTAAATCGGTATATGGCGGGAGCCGAGAACACGTGCTACCTCCTCAGGGTCTCTGCCGTAATTGTTTCTCCCATCAGAAAAAATTACTACTGCGGCTATATATTGATTTCTGAGCGCATTCAGGGCAGATAAAAGAGAGTCGCCTATAGCTGTCAGATTCCCAGACGGCTCTGTCTTGCCCGGCTCAGTACCGCTCCTGATGGTGGTTGAGAATGTATAGAATTGGACATTCAGCCGCTCATTCATCCGCTGTATTAGATTGATACTTGGATTTGAGATGACCCTATTTACTATATCCATCCGTGTCATCCTTTTGAGATGCTCCTCCTCTTCAGCGGTCAGTTTCTTCTCACTCGATATGCCAGTAACCTGTGAGAGTTTCAGGAGGTGATTTTTATCCACTACCCTGTCCGGGATGGACATACTCATCGACTCGTCCACCAATACGACGATATATGACTTCTTTGAGAACGCCTTCTCAACCGATAGAACAGGCCCGAATATGGCGAGGAGGACGAGTAGGATAATGATTCCACGCAGGACGAATAGCACCGTCTTTGCCTTCGCAGGCACATCCTTCCTCTCGATGCGATAAATCATCCAGGCGAGGAGAAAGACCGCAGGTATGATGACAAGCACCAAAAGCCACGCAGGAGGTATGTTCTGCCAGGAGAGCGTAGTAACACCATCCTGTAGGTTCACCCTGTCAACGCCTAATAACTTCGCTAACCATTCTGGCATAAACTTATTACAAATTAAAAATTATGGATGGTCATACTCATATATCAAGGAATTAATTAGCTTTACGTCCTCTACAACCTCTTTTGAATCACTCTCATCTTTTCCTACATATGGAGGTATGGTAATCAATTTTAACAGTTGGCTCCGCTCCAATTCCTTGGTATTGACCTTTTTGGTAATGAACTCACGGAAACGAGGGTCTTGCTCGTAATAATATACTAATTCATTCCATTGTCCACCACTGCCGAGAGCACAACCTCCCCAAGTAGTTCCAAAAAAGTTATATGGAGAACCCTGCATAAACGTCCATTGGTGTTTGTGGTCTTTACTGAAAAAGCTATTATAAACATGGGACTCCATAACTTCTTCCCAAGCAGGGGAGAGCGGTATAGAGGATGCCATCCACATACCGAATTTCCACTCACACACAGACCTCTTGGAAAAGCACTCATCACAACTATACGTATTTCGCTCCTTAAAAGTGAGATATGATACAAGTAATAACACTACGATAACACCTATGACTAGAAAAATCTTCCGTAGTTTCATATTTACTTCCCCCTCCCAAACAACCACGCTAATAGTGACTCCACCGCAAGGAGCGTCAGGACGGCATACAGTATATATTTCCATATCCCGCTCGTGGGCGGTTTTATCTCGATGCCCTGTCCTGTCTTCGCCCCCTCACCTATGAATTCACACTTCAGGTCGGGGAATCTGTTTTTTATCTCCTGTGGGGTTATCCGCTCAAGATTGCCCTCGTCGGGATTCACATTCACGGCGAAGTATGCTATCGGTTTCTCGCTCGGCAGTGCCCCTGATTTCTGGATGGCATATACCCCTGCTGTGTCAACTCCCTTAGAGGGAACGGTATCCTTTTTGATTTTATCGCTTCCTCCGTTAGGAGGGGTTACATCATCTCGTTTCTCGCCAGGGTATGCTAATATGAATTTCTGCTGTTCCGGGAGCGGGGACGGGGAAAGTGTTATGAAGCCCCCCTGCGGAGTTACGAGGTTGAATTGCTTCGCATACAGATTATTCGGCAGTGCGATTTGGATTATCTCTCCTATGCGGATGTTTTTATATGCGAGGGTTCTGGACGATAGGTAATACCCCACCTCGTTCATTAGGACGAGATACGGCGCCCTGCCCGGCATCAGATTCCACTCGTCGTCTAACGTAGTGGTCGAGAGGGCGATTCTTCCATCGCCGAAACGTTTCTCTATAAATGCAGGTGAGAAGTCAACATCATCAAAGCGGGCTAATACATTCGTGGATGTGTTGGGGTTTTCTTCACTTCCCTCACCTTTGGGGATGCCATCTACTTTATAGAACTCATAGAATACGACTGCGGAGAGTGCTGCCTTACGTCCCTCCTGCCTGAATGCGTTAAAGACGGGGTGGTCGTAGTCCGTTTCTATCAGGTGGAGCGGGTTGTCGTGTCTCTCGTCTCCGCCTGTGTCGATGAGACGTGCGGGGAGTAACCCCTCGCCGTTTTTGTAGAGGAGGTCGTTATAAATTTTCTTGTCAACCTTATCACCTAATGTTATAAATAATCCGCCGCCGTCTTTTACCCATTTCTCTAATCGCTCCACTTTATCTGCGGACAGGTCTCGCACATTGGCTAAGGTGATATAGTCATATTCGTCTAATCCCTCTGCCGTGAACATTAGGTCGGTTTTTATGTCGAGCGAGAACTGACCTCCGCTCTCGGAGGGACTGAGCGATAATCGGTAATAATCGGTCTCACCGCTTAAGTATCGTCCCTCAGATGGTTCGCCGTCAACCGCTAAAACCTTAGCGGAGTCCTTCACGTCAATAGTGAGGTAGCGGGTGTCGTCTATAGTTAGATAGTCATTCTCCAACGAGACATTTACGCTGTGTGGTCCCGGCTCGAGGAATTCGTATCTGAAACTTATAGAGGTCTTGGTATTTGCGGGGATGAAGACATATTTTGTTTCTTTCTTTTCATTGTCTATGAGTAGTTCGACGGGCTGGTTCTGGATATCGGTAGAGGTGTAGTTATAGATATCTAATGAGATGGTAGTGGGCGATTTGATTGTTACAATCCGATTTTCTGCTCTTACGTCTATGACGGCTCGATTTTGCGGCTCGCTGTTTCCCGTGTCAACTATATAAACCTCCGCCTTTTGCGAGATGTCCTTGAGGAGGGCATTTAGTTCTGCTACATCTTTTTCACCTGCCCCGTTAGAGCCGTTTCTAATGGGGTCTACCTCGAAGCCCTTTCTCTGCATATCGGTGAGGATATAGACCTTTTTTCTGGTATTTTGCGTTTTATCAACCGCCTGTTTTATTAGCCCTGCCGTTTTCGGGAAGGATGTGCCTAAATATGATAGTTCGACATCATCTATTGCCTTTTTTATCGGCTCTGCCCTATTTGTTGGCTCTATCAGGAACTCCGGCTCGTCGGACATCAGGATAATGGATGCCCTATCTTGCTCGGTGAACTTTACATTTTCGAGTAATTGCAATGCGGTCTTCTTCGCCAGGTCGAGCGAGGACATCTGTCCCACTTTGTAGCCCATACTGTAAGAGTTGTCGAGGACAATAATTGTGTGAGTATCGCTCTGAGTCAAGCCGGCAAATGTCTCCTTCATATATGGGCGGGCAATAGCGAAGGCGAGC
>MHYI01000067.1:4112-4724 GCA_001828295.1 Planctomycetes bacterium RBG_16_41_13
TACAAAGTCCATATATCAAAATCCAAAAATAAAAAATCAAAACTACAATCCAAAATTAAAAATTTATTGGGGTATGGGGCAAAGCCCCATCCTCAATTTTACATTTTGATATTTGATTTTTAATCTTCATAAAGTTACTTATTTGCCCTTGTAGCCATCCTTGCCGCCAAATATTTC
The DNA here is from genome assembly GCA_001828295.1 of Planctomycetes bacterium RBG_16_41_13. The sequence goes on from MHYI01000067.1 coordinate 4,290, forward strand.
GATAGTGCTACGTCAATTTGCTTATCTGTGGTAATTTGTTCGTAGTCGACAAGCTGTTGAACGCACCCGCGCTTTATTGCGGAAACGTGCTTCTCCACTTCCTCTAAATATGCCTTTCGTAGGGAGCGGGGGTCGCATAATAGTTCTGGGTATTCCTCCAGCCCCTCGAATAACGTCATTCTCTGGAATGGGAACGTAACCTCAAACTCGTCCATTATGTGAAATACTATTACGTCATTTCTGTTGTGTCTGAAGTGTTGTAAGCCCTTAAGGATGTTCTCTGTCTTATCAAAAAGGTCGGATATTATTATTACAAGTCCCCTATGTTTAATCCTCTCTGCGAGGGTGTGGAAAACGGGGGCTATGTCTGTTTTTTTCTCTGCATTCGAGATGCCGAGCTGTGTTAGGACTGTCTTTAGATGACTCATACTGCTC
>MHYI01000067.1:4769-5294 GCA_001828295.1 Planctomycetes bacterium RBG_16_41_13
GAGACAGCATCCTGCTGATTTAGAATTAAATAAGCAAGAGATGCGGCGACAAAACAGGCGAGTTCGAGTTTAGACCTCTCCCCCGACTTATAATCCATTGACTCACTCGTATCCAAAAGTATGTGGCTTCTGAGATTTGTTTCGAGCTCATACTCCTTTAGATATAAGCGGTCGCTTCTACCATAAACTTTCCAGTCAAGGTGGCGGAGGTCATCGCCGTGTGAATATTCCCTATGCTCTGCGAACTCGACCGAGAACCCTTTATAAGGGCTTTTATGCATACCAGCCAGGAAGCCCTCGACTATATGCCGAGCACGCAGGTCAAGGCGAGTGATTTTATCAATCACCTTTGGGTCTAAATATCTCTGATATTCTGGAGGCATAAGAAAGTCCTTAGTTTTTCAGAAAAAAGCTACTCGCCCTGTCCTTCCAACACCTTCGGCAGTTTCTCGTTCTTGGCTAATTCGCTTGCCTTAGAAGGTATCACCTCGGTAAGTTTATCAACTATACGGTCTGGGGTAATAC
>MHYI01000068.1:0-1098 GCA_001828295.1 Planctomycetes bacterium RBG_16_41_13
CCTAATTGTGTCTCCTTCTTTGCCAGCCAATTAATTGAATTACGCACTAAATCATGATTGCCTGGATTATCTCCAAACTCGTTTGTGGCAAAGTCCACATCTCCAAAAACAACCAGCCGTGCGCCTTTCGGTTTTGCATTCGGATCATTCGCCATTGCAGGGTGCGCCTGTGTGACGCTTTTTGGCAATTCTTTCACCTGGGATGCCACTGCCAAAGAAATAGGACTTAATACATCTGTTTCCATGTTTTTCTCGGGTTTTTTATAGGTCAAATCGGCAATATCCGTTTCTCCCCATGCGCTATCGGGTGCGTACATCAAGACCTTCGCCTCATACGGCATTTGGTCATTCAGAGGTGCGGCATCTATAGAACATGCGCCGTAAAGTATTGTATTGTAATTTTTCAAATCGTTGGTAATTCTGTGGTCGCCATATTCTTCATTTTTTACATAAATCTCTGCAACCGTTTGTATACCAAACAGTGGCATCTTCACAGTATTATAAATTACAATGTCATCGCGAACTACCATGCCATATTCTCCCAAAAGAGTTCTGAAACCGGTAGTGATATTGGGCGGAACTGCGGGTTCCAGCATAAGCAGCAGATTCCCTCTGTTTTCCAGATAATTTCTTATGATATTCAGCTCTTCTGTCAAATATGCCTTTGAAGGTCCGGCAACAATCAACACGTCACCGTCATCAGGAATTTTCTTTTTATCCATGATATTCAGAGGCGCTATTCGACAGTTGTCACGTTTCAGGGCATTAGCGATGCCGGAAATACCGACCCTGTCGTAATCGTCAAATTGGCGTTCACCATGCCCCTGAACAAAATAAATCGTTGTTTGTTTTTCCTGTGTAACATTGAGGAGTGCCCCAGTGAAAGCCTCTTCTCCTTTAAACTTAAAAGGATATTGCCGTTCCATCACGTCACTCTGTTGAACATGCTTGCTATATTCCCCGCATTCAAACACTACAGAATTTAATTGAAGGTCACTGATTTTCAGGCGCATTGCTAATTCTTCAACCTTGCTGCGACTTCTCAGCGGATCAATATTTTCAATTTTTATTTTTTCTGTGTTGTTATGCGCGTATTCT
>MHYI01000068.1:1170-1317 GCA_001828295.1 Planctomycetes bacterium RBG_16_41_13
TCAAGATTCTTAAGTATATTTTTTGTTTTTTGAGAGAGGGTGTATTTACCGGTAAGCGTAAGGTCAAACCGTACATAGTGCCTGTGATTAAGGAAGCCAACAATTGCAAAAATACTTGCAGCAAAAATCGACATGACTGCTACATTT
>MHYI01000068.1:1471-1656 GCA_001828295.1 Planctomycetes bacterium RBG_16_41_13
AACCGGAGATAACTGCAATAATTCCGGCTAGTATGATATAACCACTGTACAAATCAATCCAATCTTTCTTTTTATCACTCACAGCACTCATCTCCATCTCCTGCTTTCAACAATGCGTACGACAATGAATAAAAGTAACGCCGAAAAACTAAAGTAATAGATTATATCTCTTGTATCCAGAATCC
>MHYI01000068.1:1728-3647 GCA_001828295.1 Planctomycetes bacterium RBG_16_41_13
CCGCACTTGCCAATCCAATTACCAGCAATATAAGTAACGCTACAATACCGGTAACCGCCGCAACAATCTGATTTTTTGTTACTGCAGAAACGAGCATACCGACAGAAACAAACAGCCCCCCCATTAACACCAATCCAATATAACTGGCAATTATTGCACCATAATCGGGGGAACCCACCCACGCCAGAAAAATGATATAAAATGCCGTAGGAATGATCATAATGTTATATAATGCCCATGCTGCCAGGAATTTTCCCAAAACCACTGCAAAATCGGTAATCGGTGCTGTCATGAGTGGTTCAACCGTCCCGGTTTTATTTTCCTCTGCCAGCAATCGCATCGTAATGACGGGGGTGAGGATGGAGAGAATGAATTGTGTATATGCCAGGCTGTATCTCAATGTTGTTTCCTGCGTTATACCCAACATGATTGAGAAAAAATAACCCGAAAATACCATAAATACGGCGATAATAACGTAGGCGATTGGGGAAAGAAAATACGCATTGATTTCCCTTTCAAAGATAGTACCTGTGCTTGTCATTTACAACACCACCTCCTTTTCTTTCGTAGTAATCTGATGGAATATTTCTTCAAGTGTTATTGCATCTTGCCTCATATCCCTGATAATTCCATTATTTTTCACTATGCTTGAAAATACTTCTTCCCGAATATCGGAATCTCTTTCCGTTTCAATTGAATATTTATTAATTTCGCCATTGTCACGCCAGGTGATCTTTTTTACGCCTTTTATACATGATAAAGCCTCCTTGACCTTTCCACCATTTCCACGCACTTCGAGTTCAATGTGGTTTCCGCCTTTAAGTTGGTCCCCTAAATTTGACGGCGTATCCATAGCAACGATCTTTCCCTTATTTATAATAATCACCCGGCCGCAAATCATCTCTACTTCCGGAAGTATATGGGTTGACAGCAGGATGGTATGTTTTTCACCCAATTCCCTGATAAGCTGCCTGACCTGTCTTATTTGATTTGGGTCAAGCCCGATTGTCGGCTCGTCAAGGATAAGGATTTTAGGGTCATGTACCAGGGTATCGGCCAATCCTACCCTTTGCCGGTACCCCTTTGAAAGAGTGCCAATAATTTGTTTTTTTACATCCTGAATTCTACATTTTTCTATACATTCCGCAATTTTTGTTTTACGTTCACGATAGGGTACTTTTTTTAATTTCGCACGAAACGTAAGGTACTCGTTAACCCGCATTTCAGGGTACAGTGGTACATTTTCCGGCAAATACCCGATTAATTTACGCACGTTTATTGAATCCCGGAAAACATCGTATCCATCCACTACGGCAGTGCCCGAAGTCGCCGGCATATAACAGGTCAATATACGCATGGTAGTAGTTTTGCCTGCGCCATTGGGACCCAAAAGCCCTAATATTTCACCCTGATTGACCTCAAAAGAAATGTCATCAACCGCATAAACATCTGCATACCGCTTCGCCAAATGTTCAACCTTTATCATTATTTTCACCCCTCATATTTATATCAAACAGCAGAAAACGTCCCGAAACGTTACATAAATTCATGGCTAGTAGTGTTTCATTTAAATGTCTACATTGTTATCATCATTGCCGCGACAGCAAAGTAAGCTTCGTCATAGTAGATTTTGTTGTTTACAAATATTTACCAACTACTCATATAGTGGTTTTAATAAGGACAACCCGGCCATTGATACATTGCCTGATTGAATTACGAAAAAAGTTTTAGCAATTTTGCCGTATAGTTGGGTCAGCCTGGATGCGAGGCCGTGGATATGTTAAATCATTTTAGGCGGGCAGCACATTGCATTACATCGAAAGAACATTCATTATCTGCTCTAAAACCATTTCAGATAAACACAACTCAAGGTTTTTAAAAAAATTTTTACACTGTTGGGTTACTTACTCTCCAAGACA
>MHYI01000068.1:3690-6237 GCA_001828295.1 Planctomycetes bacterium RBG_16_41_13
TTATTTTATTCTGCATCAATTCCGTAAAAGCAATTTCAACTGGGTCATCGATTCCAGTTTCAATATAAGGCGCCGATTTTTTTGTTAGCTGTCTTGCCCTGCTGATAATTAAAGATGTTAACCGCAACGGACCACCGACTTGATTCATTAACGTGTCCAGACTTTTGTAATTCATAGTAACATCCTTAAAAAAGAATATGTTCCAGGATTTCCATAAAATAATGAAAATTTTGTGAACTGTATGTATTTAAATAAGATACGTTAAGGGAGTAAATGTTATACGTAAAGTCTTTTTTGTCAAGAAAAATTAAGGCTTTTAAAAATATCTTGAGAAATAATGAACAACATAGTATATTTTCTCTCTCATTTATACATTCTTCCTGATAATTAACTAAGGGGGCGACTATGACAAAGATATACGATGACATCACTGCAACAATTGGCAACACGCCATTAGTTAGATTGAATAAAATATCAAAAGGGCTGGGCTGCACTATCACTGCTAAGATGGAATCTTTCAACCCCATGGCGAGTGTAAAAGACCGCATTGGAATCGCCATGATTGAGGCCGGCGAAAAGGCAGGATTGATAAAAAAAGACACCGTTCTGATAGAACCTACCTCTGGTAACACAGGAATTGCCTTAGCTTTTGTCGCTGCCGCCAGAGATTATAAATTAATTTTAACAATGCCCGATACGATGAGCCTGGAACGCCGGGAGCTTTTGAAGGCTTTTGGGGCCGAAATCGTATTAACGCCAGGGTCGGAAGGTATGAAGGGGGCGATTAATAAGGCAGAAGAAATGCTTCAAAATATTCCCAATTCATTCATGCCACAACAATTTAAAAATGTTGCAAATACGGAAATACACCGCAAAACGACTGCTGAAGAAATTTGGAATGATACCGATGGACAGATAGATATTTTTGTTGGTGGTGTTGGTACAGGGGGCACCATTACGGGGGTTGGTGAGGTTATTAAAAAAAGAAAACCCTCATTAAAAGTAATCGCTGTGGAACCTTCAGATTCTGCTGTACTTTCCGGTGGAAAACCGGGACCTCACAAAATACAGGGAATTGGTGCAGGCTTTGTACCTGAAATTCTTAATACAAAAATAATCGATGAAATTGTTAAGGTGGAAAATGAACAGGCATTCGCCGCGTCACGTCAACTTGCGCGTGATGAAGGAATCTTAGTGGGTATTTCTTCCGGAGCCGCCGCATATGCCGCACTGCAGGTCGCAGCAAGGCCTGAAAACAAGGGAAAGCTATTGGTGGTCGTATTCCCTGACACCGGAGAAAGATATCTATCCACCGTATTGTTTAAGGAATTTTAATGTTTGACCGCTTAAAAGAGGACGTTAATGCCGTTTTCCAAAATGACCCCGCCGCGAAAAGCAAATTTGAAATAGTTTTCTGCTATCCCGGATTACATGCTTTATGGCTATTCAGGATATCTTCATTTCTCTGGAGGAGACAATGGTATTTCACCGCCCGTTTTCTTTCCCACATTAATCGTTTTTTAACAGGGATAGAAATCCATCCAGCCGCACAAATCGGACGAGGTGTTTTTATCGACCACGGCATGGGAGTCGTTATCGGAGAAACCGCAACGGTCGGCGATGGCTGTCTTATTTACAAGGGGGTCGTGCTTGGAGGAACATCTTTTGAAAAGAAAAAGAGACATCCAACGTTGGGGAAAAAGGTTATCGTGGGTTCAAATGCCTGTGTTTTAGGCAACATTTCCATAGGAGATAATGTCCGCATAGGTTCCGGCTCAGTGGTAATAAAAGACGTCCCCGCTGATGCTACGGTGGTAGGTGTGCCTGGAAGAATTATCGAAAGAAGCAAAAACAATGATCACGAGGTAATGTTGGACCATGGACAATTGCCCGATCCGATTGCAGAGGCCTTTAGAGCGCTAATTAAAGAAAACAATAAACTTCTAACGCGTATCAAAAAATTGGAGGAAAGTTTAGATATTGTAAGCAATGACAATGGCCAGGAATCTAACACAGAATCAATAATCATGACAGCATTTATGAAAAATTACCATAATGGCGAAGGGATCTAGGCCTGCATCTTTAGTACCTTATCAGTGATTTCTTTGCACACTTCCATTCGTCAGTGCATGCTTTTTGGCAAAATATAGGTCATATAGGGCTTATAAGACTTATATTTTCGGATTTTTTATCTCGTGCTTGTTTGTTTCGGCTATGCCAGCTTAGGAAATATCATTAAAGTGTTACAATTAATCGAATAACCGTCTGAAAAACCAGATTATTTTTTAAGGAGGAATTAATTATCATGGATTGGGGAATGAAGAATCGTTTGTCTCAACTGATTAAACCAAATGGACGCTGTATGTACTTGCCAATCGACCATGGTTATTTTCAGGGACCCACAACAAAGTTAGAGAGGCCTGGAGAAACCATTAAACCAATTCTCGAATTTAGCGACGCCCTTTTCTGTACCAGGGGAGTATTGCGTGCCTGTATAGACCCTCAGCACAGCAAACCTATTATCTTAAGGATTTCAGGCGGCACCAG
>MHYI01000068.1:6256-6429 GCA_001828295.1 Planctomycetes bacterium RBG_16_41_13
ATCTTGCCAATGAGGAAATCACCACATCGATGGAAGAGGCGCTCCGCCTTAATGTTTCCGGCGTCGGTCTTTCTGTATTTATTGGCAGTGATTATGAGAAGCAAACGTTATTAAATTTAGCAAAAGTTGTTAATGAAGCGGAAAGATATGGCATGCCGGTAATGGCGGTAACT
>MHYI01000068.1:6442-8000 GCA_001828295.1 Planctomycetes bacterium RBG_16_41_13
AGCTTGAAAAGCGGGATGCGCGTTATCTGGCGCTGTGTTGCCGTATCTGCGCAGAATTGGGCGCTAAAGTTGTTAAAACCTATTGGTGCGAAAACTTTGATAAGGTAACGAACGGTTGTCCCGTCCCGGTAGTCATGGCAGGAGGACCAAAGGTCGGTTCAGACCGCGAGGTTTTTGAGTTTGTTCATGATGGTATGCAAAAAGGCTCAATAGGAGTAAATTTAGGCAGAAACATCTGGCAAAATGAACGCCCCGTTCCCATGATCAAGGCTTTACGGGCCATCGTTCATGAAAATGCCACGGTAGACGAGGCTGACGCAATATTTAACGAAACCAAAAAATAATAATCCATTATACATCCTGCGTTATTACGACCAGAAGAAAAGGGGCATTATATGCGAGTAGCAATGTATTACAACAACAATGACGTCAGAATAGAAGAAATGCCAACTCCACAAATAGGACCAGGCGAGTTATTGGTAAAAATATTCGCAAGCGGTATATGTGGCAGCGATGTAATGGAATGGTACCGCATTAAAAAGGCTCCTTTGGTTTTGGGTCACGAAATTGCAGGAAAAATAATTGCCATTGGCGATGCCGTTAAACGATTTAAAGTTGGTGATAGAGTTACCGTTGCACACCATGTTCCATGCAACACCTGCCATTACTGCCTGAATGGGCATCATTCCGTGTGCGATACTTTACGCGCTACCAATTTTTATCCTGGTGGTTTTGCAGACTTCCTGCGTGTTCCTCAAATCAATGTTGATCGCGGAACTTTTATTCTTCCCGAAGAGATATCTTTTGATGAGGGAACATTTGTAGAACCTTTGGCATGCTCAATTCGCGGGCAACGACTGTCCAATTTTAAACCCGGACAAAGTCTGCTCGTTATCGGCAGCGGCATATCGGGATTATTACATATTCAATTGGCGAGAGCACTTGGCGCAGGCAAAATATTTGCAACGGACATAAACGAATATCGCCTGAAATTTGCAAAAAAAATAGGGGCAGATATCGCAATTAACGCAAAAGAAGATGTGCCTTCCATTATCCGCAAAGATAATAATGGAAGATTGGCAGATTTGGCAATTGTGTGTACAGGAGCAATACCAGCGATAGAACAGGCCTTTCATTCAATAGAAAGAGGGGGAACACTCCTCTTTTTTGCACCAACGGAACCCGGGGTAAAAATCCCTATTGACCTATGGAATCTTTGGCGTAATTGTAATTCTATTGTTATGTCCTATGCCGGCCCTCCGGCTGACATGGCGGTTGCAATTGAATTAATACGGACAGGAAGAGTTGCCGTAAGTGATTTGATAACCCACAAACTGCCACTAAATGACGCCGCAAAGGGATTTAAACTGGTAGCCGACGCAAAGGAATCCGTGAAAGTAATTATAGCGCCTTAAAAAGGGCTGATTAATCAATAACCAGACTAATGCGCTTGTGCATTTGAGAAGTTTGCAAGAGACCGGAAATGGTTTCTTTTATATCCTGTTGATCCGGCTGTATAGACAATGATTTCTCCCACATTTTCCGTGCCTTTGCTGGA
>MHYI01000069.1:0-5388 GCA_001828295.1 Planctomycetes bacterium RBG_16_41_13
TATAGAAGGTTGATTCCCTGCCATGCGTTTCGTCGATAATATCGTCTATCAATACGTATTCGCCGATTTTGTAGTTTTCATTGATAGCGCCGGGCCCTGACCACGACACTATTTGTTTGGCGCCCAGTTCTTTTAGTGCATAAATATTTGCCCTGTAGTTAACAAAGGGTGCGGTAACGCTGTATCCTTTTTCGCCATGACGCGATAAAAAAAGCATTTCTGCATTAGCGTCTCTGATGAAATATACCGGCTGCGACCGCCCGTAAGGGGTATTGATCTCCCCCAGCCTTTTGCCTTTAATACAACCGTTAAGAAGCAAATCATAGGCCTGACTGCCGCCAATTACCGCAAGGGAGGTTTTGCCGCTGTTTACCAAGCGTGAACCTCCCGTTTTTTTTCTATCGCCGCTGCCGGGCATTCTTCCGCACAGATCATACACCCTTTGCAGTTGTCATAATCAGCAAAGGGAAAGCCCTCTTCATTAACGGAAATACAGCCGTCCGGGCATCTGTTGACGCATATCATACATTTTGTGCAGGCATCGTAATTCCATTGAGGTTTAAATATTCTCCAGTTGCCGGTTTTTCGCCGGGGAGTGTTTGCTAAGGAATATACCGCAGGGCTTGAAATAGTTGCGGGTTCAAAAGGAACAGAGAAGACGGGATTATCCTTATGAACAATTTCCATCGCATCGATTTTTACCGGCGAAATGGCATGGAAACAATAAAGAGAGGCCTTGATATTTTTTTCGATGAGACCCTTATCCTGTATTATTTCCGACACTTCCTTTTCGACGGCTTGTCTTAGGAAATGTTCTTCCATCGTGGTAATCTTTGCCGCAACACCCCCTGCCAGTGTGCTTAGAATGGGTTTCCCCAGCATTTCAAGGCTGATTTTTGTAATGTCAAGCGTTATTGTTTGTCCGGTAAGATGGTATTTTGTTTTTACTTCTTCAGGGGTGTGGGTGGTATTGATAAAAACAATGCCGCCATTTTTTAGTCCTGATAAAGGATTTGCCGAGGTATCGTCCAAAAGGGTCTCATCCATTATTATGATACCATCCGGGTCGCTTATTACCCCGCGTTCCAGTATTGGTTCTGAAGAAATACGTGTACAGGCGAGTATCGGGGCGCCCCTGCGTTCCGCCCCGTAAAGCGGAAAGTCCTGCGCATAAAATCCTCCTAAAAAGGCAGTGGTCCCCAGTATTCTGCTGGCAACTTTTGCGCCCTGGCCGCCTCTTCCGTGGAATCGTATCCTGTAAGTAAAGGTATTTTCTGTTTTCATGATTAAAAATTATCCGGTTCAAATAATTTTTTAACGCCGTTCAGGATTATACCTAAAAAAATAGTTTCCAGGCAAGGAAACGTTTTTTTTGGGTATTTTTAAGAGAAATGACGGTGCTATTTTTTATAATACCGAATCGTTCCGTAAAAAATACCAATGTTATTTTACTAATATTGTTTACTGAGCAATCATTTAGCTTGACTTGCAAAAATGATACATATAGAATTTAACGACTTTTGACTCGTTACTTAACGAGGTGTATTGGGAAACTTAAATACAAAGGAAATTAAGGATGCTCCGATTAAACAAACAACGTAATACATTAGAACCCGAAGAACATCATTTTGAATTGAAAGATTCGGAAGAACCGAATCTTTTTCGCGATATATTCCCGTACGATAAAGTGCCCAAGATACCATTCAATTACCGGCTTAATCCAATGAATATGCCTGAAGAAATCTGGATTACCGATACTACATTCCGGGATGGCCAGCAGTCAATGCCGCCTTATACGGTGAAACAAATAGTGGATTTGTTCGATATGATGCACAAGCTTGGCGGCAAAAGAGGGCTTATCCGGCAGTGTGAATTTTTTCTGTATAATGAAAAGGATAAGGAAGCCGTACGAAAATGTATGGAGAAAGGGTATAAATATCCGGAGATAACAGGCTGGATTCGTGCGGTAAAAAGCGATTTCAAACTGGCAAAAGAAATGGGGCTTAAGGAAACGGGTATTTTGTGTTCCGCTTCCGATTACCATATTTATTTAAAATTGAAGAAGACGCGAAAACAGGCGTTGGAAATGTATTTGGATATCGTACGCGCTGCCCTGGAAGAGGGCATGATTCCAAGATGTCATTTTGAAGATATAACAAGAGCAGACCTTTATGGGTTTGTAATACCATTCGCAAAGGAACTCATGAAGCTGTCGAGAGAAAGTGGTATCCCCATAAAAATCCGCGCTTGCGATACCATGGGAGTGGGGGTAAGTTACCCCGGTGCAGCGCCGCCGCGCAGTGTTCCCGGAATTATATACGGGTTGACGCACTTTGCGGACGTCCCTTCCGAATGCCTGGAATGGCACGGCCATAATGATCTGTATTTAGCGATGAGCAACGCAAGCGCCGCCTGGCTGTATGGGTGTAGTGTTATTAACGGGGCATTGCTGGGTTTGGGGGAACGTACGGGGAACACGCCGATAGAAGCCCTGGTTATTGAATATCTTGCGTTACGGGGCAACGATGACGAAATTGATACTACGGTAATTACTGACATTGCAGACTACTATCGGAATGAGATTGGATACCAGATTCCTCCAAATCAGCCTTTGGTAGGTTCAGGATTCAATGTGACCAGAGCGGGCATACATTCGGACGGTTTATTAAAAAATGAGGAAATCTATAATATTTTCGATACCACCAGGTTGTTGAAAAGGCCTGTAGGTGTTTCTATCACGGATAAGTCGGGAATTGCAGGGATCGTTCAGTGGGTTGATATTAATTTTAAATTGCAGGGAGATGAGAAAATCTCTAAGGATCATCCGGGCGTGGCAAAGATCAAGGAGTGGATTGATGAACAATATGCCATGGGCAGGATTACTGTTATTTCCGAGAAAGAAATGGTTGAACAGGTGAATATTCACCTCAAAGACGTTGTCGCTGGCAGGTAGCATATAATTATTTAAACGGACAACGTGACTAAGCCTCAGGCCGATAACAGGTAAGGCATGGTAATGTCTGCCAGGATAAATTTCACGGTGTACAATCGGCGCCCAATTTCCGGTAGGCAGTGTTTTGCCCTACATGCCTAAGCTGGCATAGCAAAAACCAAACAAGCACGAAAACAGTTCTCAATCTGCAATTTGCCGACTGCCGACTGTAGATTGTAGATTGTAGACTGCAGAAGTGACCATTAAATATTTTGCCAAAAAATGCTAAGAAATCTCTGATAAGGTACTAAAGCCCCTGACATTTTTATTTTTCAAAAAACTAAAGTGTTACGATTTTTAAGGGAATACTTTGAAAGTATATGAATTTCAGGCAAAGGACATATTAAAGACGTATAGCATTTGTGTCCCCCGGGGGCGGGTGGTGTCGTCCGCCGGCGACGCCCGAACGGCATATAAAGAAATCGGTGGCGGTAAGTGTGTGGTAAAGGCGCAAATACTTGCCGGTGGGCGGGGAAAGAGCGGCGGAGTCCGATTCGTCAATTCATCTGAAGAAGCCGGGGCGTGTATCTCAAACATGCTCGGCTCAAAGCTTGCAACATATCAAACCAACCAGGAATCCTTTGAAATTAAACAGGTTCTTCTGGAAGAAGCTGTTTCGATTCAAAAGGAGTTCTATCTTGCCATAACGATTGATCGTTCCTTACAATCCCTTCTATTAATAGTGAGCGCTGAAGGTGGTGTTGCTATAGAAGAGGTTGCGAAAAAGACGCCCGAAAAAATTTTCAAAGAACCTGTTGACCTGTTTTTCGGGCTGCTGCCATTTCAGTTGCGCCGTATTACGGAAAAATTAATGATTCCGGCGAAATTGTCAGAGAAGGTAAACGAACTGCTGAAAAAGCTATTCTCTGTCTTTATAAATAAGGATTGTTCGTTGCTGGAAATCAACCCTTTGGTACTCACAGAGAATAATGAACTGGTTGTGCTTGACGCCAAAATGGAGTTAGACGATAACGCCATTTTTCGCCATCCGGAGTTAGAACACATTTTTGAGGGACAGGATATTCCACCTGATGAAGCATTGGCAAAGAAGTACGGGCTGAGTTATATACACCTTGATGGAGATATCGGGTGTCTTGTAAATGGTGCAGGCCTTGCAATGGCCACCATGGATAGTATTAAACTTTGCGGGGGAGAACCGGCAAATTTTCTGGATGTCGGCGGCAATGCGTCTCCGGAACAGGTGACGCAGGCGTTTAAAATAATTTTGTCCGGCAGAAAAGTAAAAGCCGTCTTCATCAATATTTTCGGCGGCATAATGAAATGCGATGTGATCGCCGAAGGCGTCGTAAGGGTGGTCAAAGAAGCTGGTATGCATATTCCATTTATCATAAGATTGGAAGGAACTAATGTGGATTTGGCCAGAAAAATCCTTGACGACTCCGGGTTGAAAATTATTTCTGCCGGAAATATGAAGGATGCTGCAAATTTTGCGGTAAAGGCGTCAAAAGGTGAGTATATTAATCAATAAGGAAACAAAGGTTGTATGCCAGGGTATAACTGGACAAACGGGAAGTTTTCATGCAATGCAGATGCTGGAGTATGGGACTAAACTGGTTGCGGGGGTAACTCCCGGTAAAGGCGGTATCATACATAATGGAATTCCCGTGTTCGGAAGCATGCTTGAGGCTGTTAATAAAACGGGGGCAAATGCCTCTGTAATATACGTCCCGGCCCCTTTTGCCGCAGACGCTATTATGGAAGCAGTGGATGCGGAAATAGCATTGGTGGTATGTATTACGGAGGGAATTCCCACACTGGATATGTTAAGGGTGGTAAAATACCTTGCCACCAGAAAGTCAAGGCTTATAGGCCCCAATTGCCCCGGCATTATTACGCCGGGCGCTTGTAAAATCGGCATTATGCCGGGATACATTCATAAAAAAGGCAGCGTTGGAGTTGTTTCGCGCAGCGGTACCCTCACGTATGAGGTTGTATGGCAACTTACGCAACAAGGTATCGGGCAATCAACATGTGTAGGGATAGGAGGTGATCCCATCATCGGAACACATTTTGTCGATATCCTTAAGATGTTTCAGCATGATGAAGAAACAGCGGCGATTGTGCTTATTGGCGAAATAGGCGGTAGTATGGAAGAAGAGGCCGCTGAGTATATAAAGAAGGAAATTACAAAGCCGATTATCGGCTTTATTGCCGGCAGATCAGCGCCGCATGGCAAACGTATGGGACATGCCGGAGCAATCATTGCCGGTGATAAAGGCAAGGCCGTTACAAAGGTCGCAGCATTGCAGGATGCGGGCGCCTTTATGGTGGATAACCCTGCGGATATTGGCATAACCGTATCGAACATTTTAAAAGACGCCGGGAAGTAGCGTGTCTTTTATTCCCGGAGTAATTCATTGCAATTGCTTCGTTAC
>MHYI01000069.1:5550-5616 GCA_001828295.1 Planctomycetes bacterium RBG_16_41_13
TCTGTTTCCTTGATAATTGCAGAGGCATTTGCTACAGTAGGGCCGAAGCATTTGCCGGATTAGGTA
>MHYI01000070.1:0-836 GCA_001828295.1 Planctomycetes bacterium RBG_16_41_13
TCAGGCATGTTGTATTTCGGTAGTTTAATATATTACGCTGAATAGTTACCTTTTGGCAGGATAATTTTGTAATCATGAAAAACTATAAAATACTTGTAGTAGAAGATCAGGATGCAATGAGAGAGTCCCTTTTGATTGCGTTTAAGGATGAAGGGTATCACGTAGAGTGTGTATCAAGTGGTGAAGGGGCGATTAAGAAGCTGTCGGACGGCAACGTATACGATCTGGTAGTTACGGATTTAAAGATGAAGAAGGTGGATGGTCTGGAGGTGCTCAATGCCGTAAAAACCGAAAGTCCGGCGACCGAGGTAATAGTAATTACGGCATACGGCGCTATTAGCACCGCCGTTCAGGCGATCCGGGACGGAGCATACGATTATGTCACCAAGCCTTTTCGTTACCAGGAAATGTTAAAGGTTGCGAAAAACGCCCTTGAAAAAAAGGAACTGAAAGAGCGGCTTAAATATCTGGAAGGAGAAGTAAAGGATAAATACAAACTGGAGGGGATTATCGGCAATTCCGGCGCTATGGTAGAGGTGCTGAAGATTGCTGCAGATGTGAGCCTCACCGAAAGCACAGTCCTGATAACGGGAGAAAGCGGAACGGGGAAAGAATTGATTGCAAGGGCGATTCATTACAACGGACCCCGCAGCGGACACCCGTTTGTTGTTATTAACTGCGGCGCGTTACCGGAAAATTTGCAGGAGAGCGAACTCTTTGGCCACGCAAAAGGGTCTTTTACCGGGGCGGTGAAAGAGAAGGTCGGGTTGTTCCAACATGCACATAAGGGCACTGTTTTTCTGGATGAAATCGGGGAAACGTCTGCCTCTACCCAG
>MHYI01000070.1:959-2195 GCA_001828295.1 Planctomycetes bacterium RBG_16_41_13
GGACGGTTTAGAAAAGACCTGTTTTACCGTATTAACGTTATACGCATCCATTTGCCCCTGTTGAAAGAGCGGAAAGAAGACATTCCCTTGCTGGTTAATTATTTTCTCGATGTGTATACCGATAAATTAAAAAAGGATAAAAGGGTCTTTTCCGGTGGCGCAATGGCTGTTTTGCTGAATTATGATTGGCCTGGCAATATCAGGGAATTGCAAAATATTGTAGAAAGGGCGGTTGCATTGTCCAGGAATCAGGTAATCGGGACAGAGGATCTTCCGCTTCCTACGGGCGGATTTGTGGCTCAAAATAGCAACCCGGAAAGGGAGGTGACGATAAAATCTTCTATTGTCGAAACCCTGTCGGAACAAGAAAAAAACGCCATAGTTGAGGCAATGAATAAATATGGCGGTAATCAGACAAAGGTCTCACAAGTGCTCGGCATTTCGACCACAACACTTTGGCGAAAGATCAAAAAATACAAAATTAAACCCCAGCATGAAATTCCCGAGGAGGACATAAAATGATTTCATACTGAAATTGCTATTGCATTATGAAATATTTTTAATGTTTGCCTCCCAATATTTTATCTGAGGCCCCTTTTTCTGATTATTCCGTAAATATAGGTATTTATATATGTTACGTTATCAGGGAAAGGGTTTTTTTATTTTTTGTGGGGGTCTTGGTATATTTTTCGTATATGTCTTACTCCGTACAAATGCAAGGCTTGCAATTTACTCTACAGGTTTGGTATGACCGTAGTTAATGGTGGTGGATGTTCTGTTTTTTATTGGTGATATTTGTTCGTCCGGGGAAGATTTTGGCAAATTAAGGGCGGGTTAAAAGAGAGAGGGGGGGCATGATTTTTCGTTATGCAGGGGTTTTCTCCTTATTATGCTGAACAGCGGATAACTCGTATCAGGGGAGTACCGGATGGGTTATGCGGCAGGGTTTGCGTGGGGGAAAAGGGTTCCTGTAAAATCTGAGATGGTGAGATGATGTTAGTATTTGTTGTAGTGTTTGTTGAGCGAATTGTGTTTTTTGGCATCTAAAAAATGAGGGAGAGGAAAAAATGTCGCTTTTAGAGACGGTAAAGAAGTTGCCGAAAGCGCCGCATCCGGCGATTCCTTCAAGGGAGTTGTGGCTTGCCTTGTTTGGCACGATTATAGGCATAGGGATTACGGCATGGCTTGCGTTTTCTTCAAAATGCCCTATGCTATTAGGCCCTTTTGGTGCATCTG
>MHYI01000070.1:2222-6016 GCA_001828295.1 Planctomycetes bacterium RBG_16_41_13
CCCCCCTGGCGCAGCCCAGGAACGTGATTATGGGGCATTTTGTCGGTGCATGCGCAGGATGCGTGATATATGATTTGTTTGGGACTACCTGGTATTCGATTTCGCTGGGTGTTGCCATTGCGCTGGTACTCATGATGGCAACCTACTCTATTCATCCTCCGGCAGGTGCCACGGCGTATGTGGCGGTGCAGTCCGGTGGTTTGGGTGGAGGGTATATGTACATCCTGAATCCCGTTATGCTGGGTGTTATTATTCTGGTGATCGTTGCCGTTGTGTTCAATAAACTTGGGAAGCGTGAGTATCCTTCGCATTGGTGGTAAGAGTAAGGCTGGAAGTGAAAAACGGTTACAGGTTGTAATAGTTATTTTTGGATGTGCAATTTTCTTAAATTACGGAGAAAAAAATGTTTAATTCGATCAGGAATCGACTCATTTTTTTGCTGATTGCATTTACCTTGCTGCCCTTGGTAGTATTGCGGATTGTCGCGTATCCAAAGATGCAGTCCGATATTGAGAGGGAGCTGGTAAGAAACCTGCAGGGGGTTGAGTCTAAGCAAGAGGATTTGATACGAACATGGATGAGCGAAAGGCAGAAAGACGCCCGTGTAATTGGCGCCAGTCCTTTAATTCTTAAGTGTGTGAAAATTACAAAGAAAGATGCGGATTACGCAGGTATTTTATCGTATCTGGAGAGGTTAAGAGCTGAATACGGATACAAAGAAATATTTCTGTGTAACAGCAAAGGCATGGTTACCATTTCAACAATGGAAACTATGGTGGGAAGCGATGTCTCCCAAAAAAGTTATTTTATGGAGGCGACAAGGGGTAAAACGTCCGTTTCTGAGGTGCACCCTGCTGATGTTCCCCTTATAAACGAACATGGTGAAAAAGAAGTGGGTGTGCCTACCATGTTTGTTTCGGCGCCGGTAAAAGACGACTCAGGGATAATAAACGGGGTAATAGTGTTACGACTTGACGTTAACACGTTGAGCGAGATGGTCGTAAAAGTTGAATTGGGTACGACGGGAGAGGCATATCTTGTGAACAGAGAAGGGTACATGATCACTGAATCAAGGTTTGCCGAAACGCTCAGGGAAATGGGTGTGGTGAAAAAGCGGTGTTCGTTGGAACTGAGGGTGGTTGCGCCAGGCACGGATGTGCTGACGCATGGCGTAGCGCAGTGTATTGCAGGCACTGACGGATTTGACGCAAGGGGGTACAAAGATTATAGCGGGGTAACGGTATTGGGTGTTTGGCGATGGATGCCGGAGTTCAACTGGGGGCTTGTTACAGAAATCGACAGGGATGAAGGGTACGGCGTTGTCTATAATCTTCAGTATGTTGTAAATGCGATTTTGTTGTTTCTTGCGTTTCCCATCATAATTGCGGCAGTTTTTATTGCCCGGCAGCTTACTACTGCGAGCGCACTGGATGAGGAAAAAAAAAAGTAATTGAGTCTGAGCGCCGTTACAGAGAATTGTTTGATTCTTTGAAAGAGGCTATTTATCAGTCAGAGCCTGAAGTGGAAGGGGCATTTACGTTTATCAATAAGGCCGGCGCTGAGATTCTTGGATTTGACAGTCCCAAAGAGGTAATAGGTACAAAAGTGAGAGATATTTATGTGGACGCCGGGGACAGAAGACGGCTTTGCGAAAGGCTTGAAAAAGAGGGTACGCTGCGTGATTTTACTTCGCTCTGCAAACGGAAGAATGGGGAGACTTTTTACGCGGAACGTACCAGTACCCTGGTCAGAGATGAAAGCGGCAAGGCTGTGGCTATCCATGGTGTACTCAGGGACATCTCTGAGCGAAAGAAGGCGGAGCTGGATATTATTGAATCTGAAAAGAGATACAGGCTGTTATTCAATTCTCTGAAAGAGGGGATTTTCCAGTGTGAACCTGGCAAGGATGGCGTATTTACCTGGATAAATCAGGCGGGGGCGGATATCCTTGGATACAGCTCGCCGGAAGAAGTAATTGGGTCGCGACTGGCGGATATTTATGTAAATCCCGATGACAGGAAGGAATTGTTGGAGAAGTTGGAAGATGTGGAAGTATGGAGGGATTTTACCGCCTATTGCAAAAGAAAAAATGGAGAGAAATTTATTTCTGAAACAACTTGTAATCTTGTCCGTGATGAAAATGGTAAGCCGTTAAGAATTGAAGGTGTATTTAGGGACATAACGGAAAGATAAGCTTTTATATGATAGTAAGAATTTAAATACACTAACGAGGAGTGTAAATTATGGGAAATGAACAGGCAAAGGGTTTCTCGACAAATGCAAAGGCTTTTATAATAATATTGTTATTCATAAACATTGCATTTGCGGTGAAGATGATAAATAAATATTATTCCATGAAAGACCTTGGTTACAAGAGGGAAAAAACGTTTAAGGAAGAAACGACCAAAAGGGTTATGAAGGCATTTGCTTCGGTTGAAGAAGCGAATACGTTGGTAAATGAAATAAAACAGCAAAAGGAGTCGGCGGAAACTGCTGCGAAATTGCTTGCACAGCGGGAGTTGGAGCTGCAACGTAAAAACCAGGAAATGAATGATGCGATTGCATTCCTTGAGTCTGAAAAGGCAAAATTACAGGGAGAGATATGGGCGCTGGAGGACCAGTTGTCGCTTGCAAGGCAGACTATCAGCGATATGAGGAGTGGGAAATAGCAGAGTACAAAAGCAGTTTGTCCATGCGACCCTGTATAGTTACGCGTGGGTAAAACGAAAACAGAAAAAAGGGACGGACTCTGCATACTTCAGTTTATGCATTCATTACCTTTATGTCTGTTTTGCTGTGCTGTATTGCGGCGAAAAACGTACAAGTATTTTATAGTGTAGAGGGAATTATGGATGTATGAGATGAAAGGGAAAGGAGGTGTTTTCAGGCAGTAAACAAAGGCAAATAAGGAGTGAATGTATCGGGTTGCTCAGTTTGAATGGTAGCAATTTTGGTGGTATTAGCGAGGCTTAAGGAGAGGTTTTTAAGATGGTGTTTTCAACATTATTTTAAAGGAGAAGAAATTAATGTTATATACTGGTGCTGTTGATGCAATTGCGGCGGTTTCACTTAAAAAAGCGACTTGCATGAAACATAGCCTTACAGGCTTTTTGACGCTTTCCGTGCTGGCAGGTTTTTATGTTGGGTTTGGCGTTATACTTGCATTTATCGTTGCAGCTCCTATCGGAGCAATAAATCCGGGGCTGGGTAAGATTGCCGCTGGGATGGTGTTTGGTATCGCATTGTCGCTCGTAATTATAGCCGGTTGTGAATTATTTACGGGTTATAATTTGCTGATATTTAAAGGTACTTTAAGAGGTACGGTAACGCTTGGAGATAGTATGTTGGGGTGGTTTTGGACCTATGTAGGCAATTTAGCAGGTTCAATGTTATTTGCATTAATGCTTATTCCCACAGGTATTTTTGCCAAAGATCCGTGGTTGACATTTGCGCTGAAAATAGCAACATATAAAATGAATGCGCCATGGTGGGAATTGTTTTTCAGGGGTATTTTTTGTAATTGGCTTGTGTGTCTTGCTATCTGGTGTAGTTTCAGATGTACAAGCGACTCTGGCAAGCTTATTATGATTTGGTGGTGCTTGTTCTGCTTTATTACCACAGGTATGGAGCATAGTGTCGCAAATATGACTATTATGACGCTGGCATGTTTATTGCCGCACGATCCTGCTGTTATCAACTTCGGCAAGATGTTCGGATGGAATCTTGTCGCTGTTACCTTGGGTAATATTGTGGGAGGTGCATTCTTTGTAACATTCCTCTACTGGTTTGCCACC
>MHYI01000071.1 GCA_001828295.1 Planctomycetes bacterium RBG_16_41_13
ACAAACTAGGAAAGAATATTGACGACGTAAACATTTATAGAGTTGGGCATCCTTTGGCTCAGCGTATTATCGAAAAAACAAAGTCTTTATCTTTAGTAGTTCAGGAGTTAGTATTCAATTACTCAGCCTCTATCAAGAAAATAAATATTTTAGAATCCCTTATAGCAAAGTCAGGCTGGTTATCTGTAATCAACTTAACAATTAATTCGTTTGAAATTGAAGATCAAATTTTGTTATGCAGCGTGACAGATGAAGGTACAGAATTGGATATTGAGCAATGTAAAAGGCTATTTTCCCTCCCTGCCACAATAAGTCCCCTCTCGGGAGGGGATTCAGGGGTGGGTTCTCATGTTAAAAATCTTATAAGTCAAATAGCCCAGAGACAGCAAGCGGAAATCCTGCAAATGAATTCTGTACGTAATGCAGGTTTCTTCGATACCGAGATGGAAAAATTAGACAGATGGGCAGAAGATGTGAAAAGCAGCATGGAAATTGAGTTGAAAGAATTAGATAAAGAGATAAAATGCCGAAAGACAGAGGCTAAAAAGATACTGAATCTTGAAGAGAAAGTAACGGCACATCGGCAGATAAAGGAAATGGAAAAGAAACGAAACACCATGCGTTTGAATTTGTATCAGACACAGGATGATGTAGATAACAAAAAAGAACAACTCATTGATGAAATTGAGACACGGTTGAAGCAGAAGACAGAAACAACAGAACTGTTTACTGTCAGGTGGAAAGTTATATAATGGAGAATTGATTATGACAGTTGTAGCGCACGCTGTTATAAATAAAAATACCTTTGCGGTCTTTGAGGAAGGAAGAGGATTGAAGACTGTTTTTGTTGGTGGGACTGCTAAAGGCCGGGAGATACCCAATGACAGAGGCTGATAAGATAAATATACTCATTAAAGAGGGCGAAGGGCTAACGGTTGAGTATAAGGAAAGGTATACCCCAAGGATTGACCGTGATATTGTCGCGTTTGCTAATTCGAAGGGGGGGCTATTGCTTCTCGGAGTTCATGACGCGGGCAGGGTTGTTGGTGAGAAGCTAACCAACAAAATGAAGGCAGAAATACATGCTATTGCCCGGAATTGTGATCCGTCAATCCACCTTAAGAATATCCGTCAAGCGGGCAAGATAGTTATTATTGAGGTTGCAGAGGGAGATGAAAAGCCATACGCTTCATCATCCGGATATTTCAGGCGACTTGACGCAGTAACACAGAAGATGACGCAAAGAGAGGTGCGGACGATATTTCGTGAGACTAACGATATTTCCTTTGAGGACGCCACTTGCAGAGATTTAGTCACTAAGGATATATCACTCAAGAAGGTTAAATCATTTTTACGGGAGGCGAATCTGTCTTATAAGATCAGCAAGGTGAATCTTTCTTCTTTTCTTACGAGTCTGGGTATTTACAGGAAGGGAAAAATCAACAATGCAGGGGCTTTAATGTTTGCATCTAAAGTTGAAAAATATGTCCCTCATGCAGAAAGTATTTTCGCGTCTTTCAAGGGAACGGACAAAACGAATATTTATGACCGCAATGATGTAAGAGATGACCTTTTAACCCAGTTTGGCGAATCCGTCGCTTTTTTTAAGAAACATTTGAACATCCGCAGTGAAATTCGTGGGTTTGACCGGTTTGATATTTATGAGATTCCATTAGATGCTTTAAGGGAAGCTGTTGTTAATGCTCTAATTCACAGGGACTATGCAATGAAAGGAACAAGCTTATATGTAAGAATTTACGATGACCGTGTTGAGATAGAAAACCCCGGGGGGTTGTCTAGCGGAATTACAAGGCAGGACTTCGGCAAGTCCTCTGTAAGGAGAAATCCTATAATTGCCGATCTGTTCCACCGCATGGGTAAAGTCGAGCGTATGGGTTCCGGCATTGAACGCATGAGAGAGCTTATGCGTGATGCAGGGCTGAAAGAGCCTGTATTTGAAATGGACGCATTCTTTCGTGTCACTTTTTATCGTGATCCGCGTTATTCTCTTAAAGTGGGTAGAGAAACTGGGGAGAAAGGGTTGGTAGGTACTACCCAGAAAACTACCCAGAAAACTACCCAGAAAATCCTAGAAACTATCACGAACAAACCTGACATTACTAAAAAAGAACTGGCAGCGGTTATAGGGATAACTGAAGACGGAGTAAAATACCATATAACCATACTTAGAAAAAAAGGCTTAATCAAACGCATCGGACCTGATAAAGGCGGGCATTGGGAGATTGTTGATGTCTAAACCACCAAAACTTGGAATCACATGGATAGGCAAAGAACACCAGCTACGGATAGCGTTGCTCCTCGGGATGCCGGTTTGTTGATACTATCAAGGAGAGATATATGGCAGAGCCAATGATTACTTGTCCGAAATGCCAGACTGAGATCAAACTGACAGAATCGCTTGCGGCGCCGATTGTCGAGTCCGCCCGTCGTGAGTATGAGCAACGTTTGGCACAGAAAGACGCCGATATCGCCAAACGCGAGACTTCGCTCCGTGAGCGTGAAAAAGAGCTTGCCCAGGCAAAAGAGGCTATTGATGACCAAGTCACTGAGAAATTGCGACAGGAGCGTGCCAAGATAGTCGCCGAAGAATACAAAAAGGCCAAACTTGCTCTGGCTACCGACCTTGAGCAGAAAAGAAAGGAGATTACCGATCTTCAAGAAGTTCTCAAACAGAGGGACGAAAAACTTGCCGAGGCACAGAAGGCGCAGGCAGAAGTCTTGAAAAAGCAGCGGGAGCTTGATGACGCAAGGCGCGAATTTGACTTGACGGTGGAGAAGCGGATTCAGGAAGGGCTTGCCACTGTCCGTGAACAAGCCCAAAAAGAGGCGGAAGACCAACTGAAATTCAAGGTGTTGGAGAAAGAGCAGACTATCGCCTCCATGCAAAAACAGATTGAAGAACTCAAGCGCAGGGCGGATCAGGGGTCGCAGCAGCTTCAGGGAGAAGTCCAGGAACTTGAGCTTGAGGCGCTGTTGATCTCAAAATTCCCGCGCGATACGATAGAACCCGTCCCGAAGGGCGAGCATGGCGGCGATGTATTGCATCGGGTTATCGGTCCGCTCGGCCAAACCTGCGGTACTATCTTATGGGAATCCAAAAGGACCAAGAGCTGGAGCGACGGTTGGCTTGTCAAGCTCCGTGAAGACCAGCGGGCAGCAAAGGCAGAGGTTGCCGTAATCGTCAGCCAAGCGCTCCCGAAGGGCGTGGAGACATTCGAATTAATTGACGGCGTATGGGTAACGCATCCCAGGGCGGCAATCCCCATCGCCGTCACGCTCCGCCACACCCTCATTGAGGTCTCGTCAGCCCGTCAGGCCACGGAAGGACAGCAAACCAAGATGGAAATGGTCTACCAGTACCTTACCGGTCCAAGATTCCGCCAGCGAGTCCAGGCCATTGTCGAGGCGTTCTCATCCATGCAGGAAGACCTTGACAAGGAGAAGAAGGTCATTACGAAGCAATGGGCCAAGCGCGAGGAGCAGATCGGGCGCGTGATGCAGTCAACCGTAGGCATGTACGGCGACCTGCAGGGGATTGCGGGGAAGACGTTGCAGGAGATTGAGGGGCTTGGCTTACAAGTATTAGAATCGCCAAGTGATAGTACAGATTGAAGAAATTTGTCATTAACAGAACTTTTTGCATTGTTGTGTTATTTAGATGGAGGAAATATGGCTTCATGCCCAGTTATACAACATGATGTTCGAGGTTCACTTTGGCATCGATGGGATCTGCACTTTCACACACCTAGTTCATTCGACTACGGAAACAAGAGTGTAACCAATCGGCAGATTGTTGGTCGTCTTATCGCTGAGGGCGTCCGTGTCGTGGTGGTTACTGATCACCATACAATAGACGTTGCGCGTATTCGAGAACTACAGCAACTCGGCGGTGAGCGACTTGCTGTATTGCCTGGGATTGAATTAAGAGGCGACCATGGTGGTGAGCCTATTCATTACATTTGCGTTTTCTCCGAAGACTGTGACCTCGACCATGTCTGGACTACCCTTCAGGGCAGTTTAGGACTCACCGCGGTAGCTATTCGAGAAAAAGGGGGCGACGAAAAGATTTACGTTCCCATTGAGGATGGTGCCAAACAGACGCGCAACCTGGGAGGAGTAGTTTCAATTCACGCGGGGACTAAGAGCAACTCAATCGAATCAATCAAGAACAACGAACAGTTTCAGCAGCGAATCAAATACGACATCACCAGAGAATGGGTCAACTTGATGGAGATCGGCCAACTAAAGGATATAGACGTTCACCTGAACACAATATTCCCTGAAACAGGCCTGGACAAACCACTGGTTATCTGTTCTGATAATCACGATATCGCAAACTACAAAATCAAAGTTCCGCTCTGGTTTCGTGCTGACCCTACTTATCGCGGAATGTTGATGGTAATCCGAGAACCTAGAGGGCGTGTTCATATCGGTGACCGGCCACCGGAGATAGTTCGCGTCGAGCAGAATCGCACCAAGTACATCAGTAAAGTTTCCTTTCAGCGCAAACCAAGTGCACCTGCTTCGGAACACTGGTTTAGTGGCAGCATTTCTTTCAATCCTGGCCTAGTTGCTATCGTTGGGAACAAAGGCAGTGGCAAGAGTGCGCTTGCCGATACCTTGGGATTACTCGGAGCATGCAAAAATACCGACTCATTTTCGTTCCTAAGCAAGAAGCGATTTTGCCATCCAACAGGAGGCTTTGCCGCACACTTTGAAGCCACTCTTGAATGGCAATCAGGCGAGCAAGTCCCTCGATGTTTGGCCGATACCACAAAGCCTGAAGAGGTTGAACGGTTGAAGTATTTGCCTCAAGACCACGTGGAGAAGGTCTGTAATGAGCTTGTAGGGATTGGCGAAAAGGGTTTTGAACAAGAGTTAAAAGGTGTAATTTTTTCGCACGTTCCGGAAGCACAGCGTTTGGGACAATCAACCCTTGATGATCTTGTTCGTTTCCAAACAGGTGAAAAACAGAAGCGAATTGATTCCTTGCTGAGGCAACTCCGTGAGACAAGTAGGTCGCGGGCCATTCTTGAAGTCCAAGCCGATCCTAATGCCAGGCGTGAACTGCTAGAGAAGATCAAACGGCGTGAGATCGAGATCGAAGCGCACGAGAAAATTAAGCCGATAGAACAGCCCAACCCATCTGCAAGCAGTGGGAGTTTATCCTCAGAACCGGAGGTACTCCAGGACTTGAGCATTGCAGAGAACGCCAAGAAAACGATTGAGGACCAAATTGCTCAAGCAGAGAGACGCTTGCGTACCGCGGAACGTCGCCATGCCGTGGCTAAACGACTGATCGAAAAACTTGTGAACTTTCAAAAGGATTTTGACGTTTTCTCGGCGTCATTGAGTGAAGATGCTAAAGAGCTTGAATTGGACCCCGCCAATCTCGTATCGTTATCCATTAAAAAATCAGACGCCGAGAATATTCAAAATGAAGCAGCGTTGGCAATCTCGTCTGCAAAGAAACAACTGAATAACACCCACCCTGATGGGCTGAGAAAACAACTCAATGAGAGCCTGTTAAAGATATCTGGGATACAGTCAAAGCTCGACGCACCGAACCGTGCCTATCAAGTGTATCTCAAAGCGTTGGATGAATGGCAGGAAAAACGAATAAAGCTTGAAGAAGACGAGCAAGATGTCGAATCGTTAAAGGGGCTTAAAGCGACACTCACAGCGCTTGATGATTTGCCAGCGAAGATAGCCAAGCTGAAATCTCAGCAAAGCAATCTTGCGCTTAAGATTCACACAGAAAAACTCGCGCAAGCTTCGGTTTACCGAACCCTTTATGAACCAGTTCAACAGTTCATTGATTCACATGCGCTGGCAAAAGACAAATTGAAACTAGAATTCCGAGTAGAGTTAGCCAACGGGGATTTCGTGGACCGACTGCTGGGATTGCTGGCACTTAACAGACGAGGCAGCTTCATGGGTGTTGATGAGGGTCGCGCGAAAGCGGAGGGTTTTGTTCAGCACACAAAATGGGAAGAGGCGGAGTCAGTCCGGGTGTTTCTTGAGGGCATAGACTCGGCATTAAATACGGACCAGCGGGAGAATCCAGCTCCACAAGTCCAACTCAAAGACCAGCTTTTGCGCGGGAAGAAGGTCGAGGAGGTCTTTGATCTATTGTATGGGCTGGAATACATCCATCCGAGGTACATCCTGCGTTGGGAAGGCAAAGACCTTGCTATGCTTTCTCCTGGTGAACGTGGAACATTATTGCTTGTTTTCTATTTGCTGATCGATAAAGGCGACATGCCGCTGTTGATTGATCAGCCCGAAGGTAATCTCGACAACCATACCGTTGCCAAGGTTCTGGTGGACTGTATTCGAGAGGCTCGAAAGCGGCGGCAAGTCTTCATCGTCACACACAACCCGAACCTAGCGGTGGTGTGCGATGCTGACCAAATTGTTCACGCGAGTATGGACAAGATGAACGGCAATGCGATTACATATACGTGTGGCGCTTTGGAGAACCCCAACATGAGCCTACACGTAACGGATGTGCTGGAAGGTACACGCTGGGCATTCGACATGCGCGGTGCAAAGTATGAAGTTGGGAAATAGGCACGACGATTGGAATCATTCTGTGTAAGGACAAGGCATAGATGCGCCGTGTTTTACTTCATTAGAAAACGGAAAACCTTCGAAACATCATAAATATCAATAGGTTACTACTTCATTAATAAATGAGACGATGAACCAATGAAGAAATGGATAACATCTGCGATGGAAACACTTGAAGCCTGTCTTGGGCCGGTGTCCCACGAGATTAACGAACTTGACTGGAAACAAAGTCTTTCGCCCAAGAAAGAGCGTCTGATGCAACACCTTTCAGCCTTTGCCAACCATTCAAGCGGCGGTGTTC
>MHYI01000072.1:0-8795 GCA_001828295.1 Planctomycetes bacterium RBG_16_41_13
GGATGGGTTGGCAATTCAAGCGCCGTAACCCCGCTTATGTGGTCGCTAAAAGATACATCCCCTTTGGTTGTAAGCTCGGCAGCCTGGGCGCTTGGCAAAATCGGGACACCAAAGACACTTCTGTCCCTAAAGGCGCTCATAAATAGCGGGAATGAAGATGTCGTGGAAAGCGCATTTGAGGCGATGGGCAGGATTGTGGAGCGATACAAAGATATTGAGTAGCATAACGAAAGGGGAACCACAGATTACACAGATTAAAAAAATCGTCCCAAGCTTACAATTAACCAATTTCACCATTAAATACTTTGCCAAAAATGCAAAGAAATTACTGATAGGGTACTAAAAGCGGTATGGCGGCGCTATGGTTTCCGTTTTGCAAACATGTGCAATAAACAATTTGACTAAATAATAGGATTTCAATATTATGATGAGATTAAAATTTTTCTAATAGTCCACATATATGTGTTTTATGGCAGATACAATCTCCAGCCAGAGGCAGTATGTAGCACCTTCTTATCAGTAATTTCTCTGCATTTTCTGGTTTACGAGGGGATTGATGGGTGGATAAATAAGAAAAGCCGTTGGGTTTTGTTTTTTTTAAACCAGGCTTATTTCAATATTTTTGTAGAGACGCATTGCATGCGTCTGGAAACTGCTGCGCGTAAAGAAAATGTTGACACAACAGAGAGACGCATGCAATGCGTCTCTACATTTAATCTATGATTAAGGAAAGGTATTTTATTGATGAAACGCAGTATTGTGTACTTAGTAGGGGCAGGTCCTGGCGATCCGGGGCTTATAACCGTAAAAGGGCGTGAGTGTATTAAAAAAGCAGATGTCATTGTTTATGATTATCTCGTAAACGTTGAATTACTTAAAGCCACAAAGCCAGGCGTGGAAATTATATATGTAGGAAAACAGGGCGGTTCCCATACCCTTGAACAGGAGGATATTAATAAGCTTCTCGTAGAAAAAGCATTGGAAGATAAAATTGTCACACGGCTGAAAGGGGGAGATCCTTATATTTTTGGACGTGGCGGAGAAGAAGCCCTTGTTTTGAGAGAATATAAGATCCCTTTTGAAGTAGTGCCTGGCATTACTGCGGCTATAGCGACTCCCAACTATGCAGGCATTCCCGTAACGCATAGGGAATTCACCTCTACCTTTGGCTTGATTACAGGGCATGAAGACCCTGCCAAGAATGAAAGCTCCATTGACTGGTCAAAAATAAGCACGGGGATTGGCACACTGGCGTTTTATATGGGGGTGAAAAACCTTCCGTATATTATGGAACAGCTTATGAAGCACGGACGTTCCGGCGATACGCCGGTGGCGGTAATACGGTGGGGCACCACTTTCCGGCAGGAAACCGTTGTCGGCACACTGAATACGATTGTAGAGAAGGCAAAAAATATCAAACCTCCTGCAATAACCATCGTTGGTGAAGTTGTTAAGTTGCGTGACCAGCTTAATTGGTTTGAAAACAGGCCATTGTTTGGCAAAACGATTGTAGTTACCCGTTCGAGAGAACAGGCAAGTGAATTTGCGGACAGGTTATATGAATTTGGCGCCAATGTAATTGAGTTTCCCACGATTGAAATCGCAAAACCGGATTCAATACAACCACTGGATGAAGCAATAAATACTATTAATTCTTACGACTGGCTGGTATTTACAAGTATTAATGGAGTGGATAGTTTTTTCCAGCGATTGTTTGAATTAGGAAAGGATGTAAGAGTTTTGAAAGGTCTTAAGATATGTGCCATAGGTCCTGCTACTGCAGGAGGCATAGAAAAGTATCATATCAGGGTCGATTGTAAACCGCCAAAGTTCGTGGCAGAATCTGTCGTGGAAGAACTGAAGAGGGTAACGGCAATAAAAGGCGAGCGGTTTTTGCTTCCCCGGGCAGATATAGCAAGAAGTTATCTTCCCGAAGAATTGCAGAAATTAGGCGGCGAAGTTAACGACCTTGTTGTATATAAGACCCTTATGGGACAGCCAAAAGACGTCAATATTTTGGAGAAAATGAGAAACGGGGAGATTAACATTGTTACCTTTACCAGTTCCTCAACTGTAAGTAATTTTGTACAGCTTATAGGAAAAGAAAATATCACTTCTTTAAAAGGACATATACAATTTGCGAGTATTGGCCCCATTACTACAAAGACAGCGGAAGAAATGGGGATTGATATTGCCATTAAAGCGAAGGAATATACGATCCCCGGACTGGTAAATGCCATACTGGAAAGTACATCCCCCATTGATAAATAAGTTCAGGCATAGGAATTTCAATATTTTTAGTTAACCAATAAACAAACCTACCCCCTTAATCCCCTCCTGTAGAGACGCACGATCGTGCGTCTCTACAGCAAATTCCCCTCTTGGGAGGGGGCAGGGATGGGTAAAAATGAATGTCATTGGGTTTTTTGTCTTAAAACTCAATCTAATACAACGTTTAGGAATGTCAATATTTTTGTAGAGACGCATTGCATGCGTCTCTACATTTTGTTTATTCAGTTAAAGGTCGCCAACTGCCCAATTTAATGTATAGGAAATTCAAAGTTATATTGTAGAACGAAGCGATTGCTTCGTTCGAGCAAAGTGGCACTTCGCTCTTGCCAAAGGCCTAATTTACTTCAAAAATAAACCTTCTGCTTGCTGACCAACATCATTTTTCCACTCCACCCCCTGAGAAACATTTTAAGTGCATTACCGCGCAATGTTTTTCCAGTTGATATGTCTGTAAATTCCATGTAATTTGAAATGCAATGTAAAAGGTGTCGGTACCGCATATCCCATATAAGGAGGCCATCAATATGAAAAGAGTAAACATGAACATAAGAATATCCGTTATATTTTTGTTTATAATGTTCCTGGGGTCGGCAGCTTTCGCAGACCAAAGCGGTAAGCAAAAAACATTACATCAGGAGATAGTTAAAAAAGCGCAAATGCTTACCGTACCCTTTATCCTTAACAAAGGACAAGTAGATGCAAGGGTAAAATTTTATGCCCACACCTTTGGCGCGACAATTTATGTGACAAGTGAAGGTGAAATAGTTTATTCATTGCCGCATATTTCAGACAGGCCAGGAACGAAAACGCAAAATATTACCGCGCAAACTGAACCCCGTCCCCATGACTCCACAGATGCAACTATGAGAAAGGCAGATAGTAAGAGCAATCCGGTTATTAAGAATATCGTGCTCACGGAGCAGTTGGCCGGTGGAAAGGCGGTTAATATAAAGGGAGAAAAAACTTCGGTTACGAAGGTTAACTATTATAGGCATAAAGACCCTTCGCAGTATCAGACAAACATCCCAACATATGAAAGTATCAGTTTTGGCGAAGTTTTTAACGGAGTAGATTTAGTATTAAAAGCGTATGGCAACAATGTAGAAAAACTTTTCCACGTAAAACCAAATGCCAGCGCGGAAGGAATAAGAATTAAAATAAACGGGGCGAATTCATTACGTGTTAATGAAACAGGACAACTGGAGGCAGAGACGCCGTTAGGAAATGTTACGTTCACCAGGCCGGAAGCATATCAGGAAATAAATGGGAAAAAGATCCTGGTGGCGGCGAGCTATCATTTGAAAGATTCCGGTTTGGTTTATGGTTTTAAAGTGGGTGAGTATGATAAAACGAAGGAGCTTGTCATCGACCCCCTTCTTGCTTCTACCTATCTGGGCGGTTCAGACAACGATGAAGTGTGTTCTTTGGCAATTGACGGGGATGGGTATGTTTATATCGCCGGGAATACATTGCAGTCTGACTTTCCGACTACCGGTGGTTCATATAATACCGGCAGCGCAGGAAGTAATGTTTTCATTTCAAAAATAAATCCAACGTTAACGAGTCTTCTTGCTTCGACTTATTTTGGCGGATCTTCAGAGGATAAAGTACGGTCTTTGCTTTTAGACCCGGAAGGGAATGTTTACGTGACGGGAGAAACAAATTCGTCCGATTTCCCAACAACCGCAAATGCTTATGCAGAGTCGTTAAACGATTCCTATGGAGATGTTTTTGTTTCTCAATTTGACACCGATTTGACGAATCTTCTGGCTTCTACCTATTTAGGCGGGACTTTTGGCGATTATAGCAGCGATATAGCAATTGATGCGGAGGGGAATATTTATGTAACAGGTGATACAAATTCTGCTGATTTTCCTGCTTCAGCA
Source organism: Planctomycetes bacterium RBG_16_41_13 (assembly GCA_001828295.1). Next base: position 4,179 of record MHYI01000072.1, read on the forward strand.
GATGCTTATAAAACTTCATTGACCGACAGTTCCAGAGATGTTTTTGTTTCAAAACTGAATAAAGAACTAACCAGTCTTTTGGCCTCAACGTTCATGGGAGGTTCTTCCGGTGATTACAGCAGCGCCCTTGCTATCGACTCCGAGGGAAACTTTTTTATCGCAGGCACTACCGGGTCATCAGATTTTCCCGCTTCTTCAGGCGCGTACGATGCCACTTTTAATGGAGGCATGCATGACATTGATGGCTTTGTTTCAAAGTTTGATAAGGATCTGACTAGCCTTCTCGCTTCCACATACATTGGGGGATATTTTAATGACTATATAAATAGTATGACAATAGATTCTGAAGGCAATATTTATGTGACGGGCGGTACCCTTTCCTCGAATTTCCCGACAACTACAAAGGCATATGATACGACATACAATTTTGGCTCCGATGCCTTTGTATCGAAATTGAGCAATGATTTAAAAACACTTATTGCCTCAACTTTTTTGGGCGGTTCGGGCTATCCTTCGGAAGGGTACGACTATAATTACGGATATGAGCATGCGAATGCCATCGTTATTGCTTCGGACGGGAAAATTTACGTAACCGGCAGTACGTATGCTTCAGATTTCCCTACCACAATAGGGTCTTATAATGCCTCATTTAATGGTGGCGGTGCAGATGCGTTCATTTCCAGGTTTGACAGCGGTCTGGAAGATCTGCTGGATTCCACCTATCTTGGCGGTTCTTATGGCTATGATTGCGGCAAGGCATTGGCAATAGGGCCGGAAGGGGATATTTATGTTGCCGGATTTACGAATGCTTCAAATTTCCCGGTTACCAGTGGGGTTCTTTATGCAAATTATAACGGTAAGATAGACACCTTTATTTCACAACTGGATAGTGATCTGTCTGCATTATTGGGGAAAATATCGGGAAGTTTGAGCGATGAGAATAAAAATCCCGTTGAATCTGCTAAGATAGCACTAAAGGGAAAAACTACAAAAATTAAAAGGAAAACCTTTTCTGATGAAAATGGACTTTTCGAGTTTGGTAATTTAAAAGCGGATACGTATAAGATTACAGCGACAAAGAATGGCTACAAGAAATACAAAACAGAGGTTAATCTGGAAGAGGGAGAAAAGAGGGAAGTTAAGGCAGAGATGAAGAAAACAAAGACCTGATGAACGGCAAAAAAGAATCTTTTCGCGGCGGCTTAATTAAAAGTAGGTGTAGACATTCTATGTCAAGCTCCTTCTTTTATAAAAGAAAAAAGAGAGAAAAGGTTCTTTAAAAAAAAATATTGATAAGTGCCAGGACATCGTGGACTGATTGTAATTTTTTAGACATCGTAAGGTGTCAAAGTGCCTTTTTTATTTTGAAATAATTAGTATTAACGAACCTGTTGCCACAGAGGAAAATATTCATGATTTCAATACCCGTGGGAAAAATACTGGGAAATAAAAACTATTTCCCAGTATTTTTCCCACGGGTTTAACCAATAAACAGCGAAATTTTATGTTACTTAACGTTAGCGTATTTTATACTCAAATTCATCCACTTGTATCTGGTTGTGGAATATCTTGAGTTTTTGCTCTTTGACATCAATGGTAGCCACTACTTAATAGAGGGACACTTCCCTTATTTTCCCACCAAATAAAGCAAGAAATATGGGAAGTGTCCCTTCCTTCACTGAATTTCATGGGTATAGTCAAAACATAGAAGCTATTTTGCGCTCATTTCCAAAGTGGTGGTGTAGACGTAATCATCCGTCTCACTACCTTTGCCATTAGCATCGACACCCGCCGCGTAAAATGTTATTGGATCAGTAGCGTCGTCAGGAGCGGTCCACTTCACTTTCCAATTCTTTTTCTTCGTTCCCTTATACGTATGTTCTATATATTTATCCTTGTCAGCTTTATCAAGTCCCCGATAATCATCCGCAGGAATAACCTGTGTGGTATTCCCGATTTTCTTAAATTTTCCCACTCTGTTTCCGTTTGCATCAACCGCAGTCATTTCAAACCCACGTTTTTCCCCAGTGGAGTTGCTAAATGCTACCTTTAATTTGATAGTTTTTCCGGGAATATACTCAGAAGGGCCGGAGATGGAAAATACAGCATCCCCGGAATCGGTGGTATAGGTATCATGACAATCACTTGCATTACAGGTACCGGAGTCTTCAGGAGCTCCGGTACGATATGCATCAGGGCCGCTTGCCGAGGCAAATACTGCATTTGAAAACATACTGCATAACGACACAGTTAGCGCCAAACAAGAAAGAGAATACTTTACTATTTTCACGTTACAACTCCTTACAATAAATGTTTTTTACATCACTTTTTTCACCCTTGTCACTATAGCATCCCTGCCAAATACTCATTTTCTGAATCATTTATACGGAATACTGATTAAACACTAAATACGCTCGCCACACAGATACTATTTCTTTGTTAAGGTAGTTTCCAAAGGTATTATATCTGTTTGATTCATTTGATAGGATTGATTATGGGCATTGTAACCTTTCTTATACACTTTCAGGGCATACGTACCAGCCTTCACTCTTTCAAGAATAAATTCACCTCCTCCGTCTGTTTTCGTTTGATATTTGATCTTACCATTCTTACTAAGGCGCACTTTGGCGCCGGCAACAGGTTCTCCGGTTATATCAGTAATGCCTGATGAATATTCCTGCGCATTGTATTCAACAATCCAATCCTTTATTGTATTATATTCACTATTGCTGTTGAGGTTCGGCCACATAGTACCATCGCTGGAATTTTTATCGAGTTTTCTCAATAAGAGAGAATCCTCACTCCCTGGCGTAACCAACCTCGGGTCAGTCACTTCTTCATATGTCGTCAGGGGGGTATCGCTTTTAGAACCACCCTCTTTATGGCACGAAATACATTTGGCGCCGAGAATCGACTTTACATCGCTCTCATAACTTATTTCCGCAGTACCACCTCCGGTATCATTACTGGTTACCGTACCGGTAAGATCAAGGTCATTTGTATGTATAAATACTCTGCCCACTGCTTCTGTAGTATGACAACCATCCGCATTACAACCACCACTATCTGCGCTGTTTGGCATCGATACCGTGCGGCCACGATAAGATACGGATATGGTAAACGGCGCTGTTAAAACCTTCTCTGAGTAAAAATTTCCTAACTGATCTGATCGTAAACGTACTTTTTGGCCATCTGCGTCTGTTATTTTTATTTTTGCGCCTTTTCTTCCATTTGTGCCTTCAGCATCATCGTAAATCGTTCCCCCAATAGAAAACGCATGCTCTCTTCCACCTGAGTGGCAACCGCTCGTTAAACAATTCCTGCCTGCGTTGTGAGAATCATCGTCTTCGTTATTATCATTATCATTATCATTTACCGTGTCATCATCATCATCGTCATCATCTTCTTCCTCTCTGTCTTCATCATGATTTCTGTCTTGATTAGTGTTATTGCTCTCTTGTAATAAATAGACCCCGGTATTTTTATTCAAAACACCTGCAAACAACATTGGATTCACATACATTTGAAAAAAAATTATTAACAAAATACAATAAATAGATTTCGGAAAATTTTTGTTAATGGAACTGTTCATAATTTATTAGAAACCAATAGAAAATATCCGATCATTTTATCTCTCATTTTTAAAAACCTTGTGCATTTGCATGTTTATCGCAACTGGAATACCACATAATTCCGAAAAGAATCGGTATTACGTATAAGTATCTAAAGTGTTAATGTTTAAAATAAATTTATCGTTTATTTCATCCTTATTACAAGAAATGAATTTTTCAGACTTTTGTAATTTTTACAGATAACTATTGTAATTGTTACAGGAAATCTTTTTTATGTTTTTAAAAAGGAGGAAGTAATTATGGAGAAAAGAGAACTTGTAGCCAAATTATAGTCTATAATGGACAAAGAGGGACACTGCCCTTATTTTCCCACCAAATAAAGCAAGAAATATGGGAAGTGTCCCTACAATTCTATGGGAAAAAACGAATATCGAATATCGAACAAGGAATGTAGAATGTCGAGGGACTGGTGGGACGTTTGGTTCAAGCAGGGGAAACCGTTTAAAAGGTTCAAGCGGTTTAAACGGTTTGCACGGCTTGAACAAAGGGTTTAAAGAAAACTTCGTAATTCGATATTCCTTGTTCTGCGGTTCGATATTCATTTTTTTCAATGTAGCCGGAACAAAGAGAGACACTTCCCATATTTATTGCTTGGGAAAATAAGGGAAGTGTCCCTCTAATTCCTAAAAAATGGAGCGGCAACTGCAAGGGATCAACCGCAAACTGCAACATCACCCTGAAATCCGACAGCGCCGTTAAAGTAAAATTTGTCAAGAAAAATTAAACGCCATAACGATGACAAGGAAACCCGCGAATATATTATAAATGTTCCGCGCAAAAAGCTCGCATTTTTTAGCGAGCTTTTTGTATTATGGGACAAAGAGGTGGACAAAGAGGGACACTTCCCATATTAATTTTTGAAATACGGGAAGTGTCCCTCTATTCCCCTCTATTCCCATTCCTCTGGCCTTTGTCCTTTTCACCCGTCCCCGTCACCACCATTCTTGCTATTCGAGACATGTCTCAGTTTATAGCATCTCGCTAT
>MHYI01000072.1:8848-12444 GCA_001828295.1 Planctomycetes bacterium RBG_16_41_13
TTTTCAGTTTAAGGTCTGTGTCTGAAAAGAGACCTTTTTCTTCTTAATGCTAACGGTGGAGCAATAATTTCAGAAAAGATTATGGCATCCTTGGGTCCCTCTTTTTGGTGAATCTTGTAAGGATGTATGCCGGCTTGTTTCGGTCTTGTTTTTTTCTTATATACTTCTTTTGATTCAGAGAGTGTTGAATGGATGTGTTGACCTTGTATTGTTGATTTGAAAACATCTTTTTCCAGAGCAGACTTAAGATGCCGATCTTCAATTACCGCACGGAATTCTGGTGTTTTCCGGGCTTCTGATTTTACTGTCCTGCTTTCTGCAGATTCATTTGCCGTTGTTTCTGAATAGGTGGCCTGCCTCTGCCCTCCCTTTACCTTCTTTTGGGTTTGAACCGGTAGATGTTCATTTCCATACATAGTATCCAGGAGGTCTTGCCATCCCGATTTGCCTTGCTGTTTTCCCGAATTGATATCCCTGCTTTCTTCTCGCCTTCGAACATTTTTCCCTGAAAACCTTTCCTGGGATTTTCTGTTTAAGGAGCGTTTTATTATGCTCGCCAGTAATATCACTACTATGAAAACAAACCAGATTAGTTGAAGAATACCGATTTCCATATTGCGTTCTCTTTAAACAATAATGCAGAAAAAAAACTGCAAACAAGCTTGCCCATTTTACACGGATTCACCTATTCCGTTTTTGGTGAATCTTTCCCTGATTGAGAAATAGAATTTCTCATTTCAGTGTCTGATTGAATGTTTCGTAAATTGTAGTAGTCCAGAACACCAAAGTTGCCATCTCTAAATGCCTGAGAAATCGCCTTTGGTATTTCTGCCTCAGCCAGAATAACCTTTGCCCTGTTTTCTACATTGAGAGCGGACATTTCCTGCTCTCTGGCGACGGCCATTGCACGGCGTTTTTCCGCTTCTGCCTGCGCTACACGTTTATCCGCCTCAGCTTGGTCTGCCTGAAGTTTTGCGCCGATGTTATCACCTACATCTATATCAGCAATATCAATAGATAATATCTCGAAGGCCGTTCCTGAATCAAGTCCTTTCCCTAATACGGTTTTTGATATATCGTCAGGGCTTTCTAAAACTTGCTTGTAGGTTGCTGCAGAACCGATTGTGCTTACAATTCCTTCACCTACACGGGCAATAATGGTTTCTTCTGTTGCGCCACCAACGAGCCTTTCGATGTTGGCCCTTACGGTTACCCTGGCTTTTGCCTTAAGCTGTATACCATCTTTTGCAACAGCGTCTATGGTTCCTTTGCCTTTCTTAGGGTCAGGAACATCAATTACCTTCGGATTTACACTGGTTCTTACCGCATCAAGCACGTCTCTGCCCGCAAGATCTATGGCGCAGGCACGATTGAAATTCAATTCGATATTTGCCTTATTTGCGGCAATTAACGCCTGAACGACATTTAACACATGTCCTTTTGCTAAATAGTGTGCTTCCAGTGTGGGGGTATCAATATCAATTCCTGCCTTTTTTGCCATGATTCGACCGTCAACAATTGTTTTTGCATTTACCCGCCTTAATGTCATGCCGATAAGTTGGATAAGTGGCACAGGCGCTCCGGAAGCCAATGCCTGGATATAAATCCAGCCATACTTGAAAATAAAAAGCATGAGAATAAATATGATTATTCCGCCGACAATTATTCCCAGAAGGGCTAATTGCGCCTGAACTGCAAGAAGTGGAAAAGGTATCAATGGATGTCTCCTTTATGGGTTAATGGGTTAAAAAAATGAGCGTTATCTATAATATATTCTTTGTTACTTTTTTTATGAAAATGGCAATAATTGAAAGTTGTTACCTTAAATTATTGGTTACGGCTTTGCCGTGTTATGATCGAACCGCTTTTACCACAACCCTGTTTCCCCCGACTTCAATGACCGTAACTTTTTTGTTTTTCTCTATCATATCACCAACGGTCACCACATCAACTCTTTCCCCGTTGATCAGGGCAATGCCGGATGGCCGGAGAGGGGTAAGTGTTATACCTTCAGCGAACAGTAAGTTTTTGAGAGATTCATTGGATGAGGAAAATCCCTCCTCTGTTTCATGTATTGAAAACATTTTAGAAAATATTTTATACCAAAGTATCAGTAAAACGGGTGTGGAAAAAAGGCCGCATCCCAATAGGAGATGACCTAAGATAGTATGGTTATTATGATACGACAGGACAACACTGGTAATTATGCAGATAACACCACAGATGCCAATAATCATACCGGGAACAAACATTTCTGTAATGACGGCGCCCATACCTATAATAAACAAAATTATTAAACCAATAGCTCCCATTTTAGTCTAAAACCCGGTTAAAAGTTAAAAGAAATGAGCACGTTAGTATCTTCAGGAGGCGCTTAATGCGTTCGGGTTTTGAAACAACTGTATCAAACAGTTTTTACCACAATGCGATTTCCTTCTACTTTTACGATTTCCACTCTTTGTCCTTTGTCAATAAAATCTCCCTGTGTTACAACATCAAGAACTTTTTCACCCACTTCTATACGGCCAGATGGATGCAATGGTGTTATTGCTATGCCTTTCGTACCAATGAGGTCAGCATACGCTGGGGTTGTAACGTTCTTAAATCCGTACTCTGGTGTTTCGGCTGTTGTTAATATTAATCTCCTGAATATTGGAATCCCGGGCATATGTTTTAATAGAAACACAATTGCCAATGCGCTGGTAAGGAAACTGCCGATTATCATCAAAAGATTTTTGCGTAGCTCTCCAGCATCAAATGGGGTGCGTGGGAAGGTAAAATCCTGAAAAGACAGTATAAGCCCTATAAATACGAGTATAATACCGGCAATTCCCGTTATACCGAAACCGGGTATTAAGAATATTTCAACTGCTATAAGAGCGATTCCCAAAAAAAAGATAATTATTTCAGGCGCTTCTGCCAAACCCACCAGATATTTACTTAAAAAAATTGTTGCGAAACATGCGATACCGATTAAACCTGGAATACCAAATCCGGGTGAATTAAATTCTAAATAGAGGGCAATAATGCCAATTGTCAGCAAAACAGGAGCAATCTTTTCCAGAAACCGTACCATCTCTTCCGACCAATTGGTTTCCAGTTCTGTTACGTCATTTTTGTTTACACCATACAAAGCAAAGAGGTCGTCACGGTCTTCAACTATGTGTCTCGCAAATCCGAATTCAAAAGCCTCACGAGTATGCATGGTAAGAAGTTTCCCCTCTTCAACGATAAGTTTCTTTTTTTTTATCTTCTTTTGATCCTCTTCACTCATCTCTTTCAATTCCCTGGAGCTTATATAGAAACCCTCGGGATTTTCCTCGGTTTCAATCCGGTAAACTTCAATCTCACTTGTGACCATAGCCTCTGCTAAGAGGACAGGATATCCGTTTTTTTCTGCAAATTTTCTGAATTTTGTCCTTAAAACAGTCTGTATCTTTTCACCGGCAGATTTATACCCGCCTTCGGTCGTCGGTAAAATTGGTTCACAGTCACCGAGTTCCGCCTCAGGAGCCATAATGATGTCATTGCATGATAGTGCTATTAATGCGCCGGCAGAAATTGCTTTATGGGAAATAAACGCTACTGTTTTTGCC
>MHYI01000073.1:0-5754 GCA_001828295.1 Planctomycetes bacterium RBG_16_41_13
CCTGTGCAATAGCGTATTCGTTACAATGTGACAATGAGACCTCGGCAGTATTGATATTCTTCTCTTCAACTAATTCTTTTACGTTTCCATAAAAATTCAGATATGGCTTCCCTTTTTCATCATTTAACAACTCGACGTCAGTCCATTTTATTTTACCGGTCCATCCGGTTCCTAAAGCTTTGAACATAGCTTCTTTCGTAGCAAAACGTGCCGCTAAATGTTGATGTCTGTTCTTTTTCGGTAAACAATACTCAAGTTCTTTCACCGTATAAATTTTATTTAAAAATCTTTCGTTGGAAAGACACAACTTCTTTATACGATTTATTTCAACTATGTCAATGCCTATAAACATATAAATCCGAACCAACCAAAACTATCGTAACTCCTTATAAAATAAGTATCTAATATAATTTTTCGCATTGTACAGACTAATAAATGTAAAGTCAACGACAATTTATTGTAAGCGCAAAATTAACATCTTTACAGACGATGTATCACCACATATAAATTACATTTTCGATGCACATCGCAAAATCCAGTATGCGCAATATCATCTTTCCTGTTCAAAACAATAAGCCCTTGTATATCGATAGTTGCATATTTACAATCTTACCTTTTTGAGCAATCTGTTCAATTTTATCAGTTGTTATTCAAATCTTCTGCGATTTTACAAAACACCTTACTTATTGCTTGACTCACTGTTAATTGATTAATAAACTGAGATGAAATTTTCATTTTTCAACCATTACAACAGGGTTGCCCCACACATCCTTGCGAAATTTTAATTTTATTTTTACGATAAAACAACTTTTACATAATTATACCGGGAGTTATGCAAAACGAATGGAACAAACAATGCAACTGGATATTATCTCAGTTAATCAAAAACTGAGAAATTTTTCCGTCGCGGAAAGAATACAATGGGCAGTTGACAATTTCGGAAGAGATGCAATTTTATTAAGCAGCATGCAAAAGACGGCTTCAGTATTAATGCACTATTTTTATTCCCTGGGTCTCGAAAATTACATCTTATTTGTCGATACGGGATACCATTTCACCGAAACATTACAACTCAGGGATGAATTCATTTTACGATACAAATTAAACATGGTCACATTGTACCCTGAACTTACTATAGAGCGACAAGAAAAACAGTACGGCAAGAAGTTGTATCAATATATTGACGGACAGAAAGAATGTTGTCGTTTAAGAAAAGAGGTACCCTATCTTAGTTACATGAAAAAAAATGGTTTGAGGTTGTCTATGGGTGGTCTGAGACAAACGGAAGGCGGAAAACGCTCGAAATTAGAGCCTTTATTGCGGGACCCGAGAATAGATGGTTATGCACTCCACCCGCTTTTTGACTGGTCGGATGAACAAATAGAATCCTACCTGCTTGAAAATGACATACCGATTCATCCGTTACATAATAAGAATTATCCCAGCATTGGTTGCGAGTGCTGCACAACGCCCGTAAGACAGGGGGAAAACCCAAGGGCAGGTCGCTGGAGGCACTTAAATGAATCATCTGACAATGTCCCAAAATATTGCAATATTAACTTTTCCGATGGTTCAGGCATTTGACTTTATCCATTGTGGTATGATAGAATCCGGTCATGTATAGAACATTTGCGATATTTTTATGTTTATCAGTATTTTTATTAAAGACTGCGCACGTTATTGCCGTTGAGGTTGATGTTGCTCCAAGGATTACCGATAGGGAAATCATTGAAAGACTTACTCAACTGGAATACGGACAAAAAAATTTAGAAAAACAATTAGAAGGCCTGCGTTCTGAAATGAACACAAAATTTGATGCTGTCGACAAGAGATTTGATGCTGTCGATAAGAGATTTGATGACCTACGTTCTGAGATGAACGCCAAATTCGCATCTGTAGACAAAAGGTTTGACATACTCCAGTGGATGTTTGGCCTCTTTATTACCATAAGCATTATAATTCTTGGCTTTGTTCTAAGAATGTTATGGTTGATGCAAAAGAAGCAAACGATAATGGAATCAACACTTGAAAAACAAAAGGAAGAACTTGCCTTTATAAGAACTTTGATTGAAAAACTTATCCCGCCTAAAGGAGTATTATAGCATCAACGATAAATACCCGCATTGTGCACATATTTTTTGCTTCACCAGAATAGCCTGGAGCGGGTTCGGATGTGCAAGCGGCCGCGCACCCACCCACTACAGAACAACTATACTGTAAGGGTTCACAAATAGGGATTTATTGGTTTGTACTTAACATTTGCTTACATAAATGGTTAGATTGTTTCGGAAATCATATTTTGTGAACTCCTTGAGTATATATTCGGCATCCGTATCGTTTTTTGTTTAGTATTCTATCCAATATTCCCAATTCCAGATTCTGTTTTCTTTAATAAGTTCCGTGCTTTGCGAGTACACATCCGACACCATACTGTTGTACAATTCAAGCTGTTCTTTGTAGCGAGAGTCTTCGCATAGATTAAACTTTTCTTCCCTGTCGTTCTCAATATCATATAAATATTCTTTTTTTGTGTCAAAGTGAGTAAAATATTTATGATTTTTAAACCGGATTCCCGCTGATGCTCCGCCATTCGCCGTTGCAAAAAATGCCCTCGCATCCCGATTCTCAAAACGCCTCAGAAGAGAATGTCCAATAAATGGATTTGGGATTTCTATGCCTAATCGGTCAAGGATTGTTGGCCCTATGTCTGCCAATTGTCTGACTTCACTAATTTTTTGTCCGGGAGCAATATTCCAATTTTTCCCAATAAGAGCGATAGGTATCCATACGAGGTCTTCCCATAATATATTCTGTTCTCTTTCCGGGTGGGGATAGAACCAATTAATGCCGTGGTCGCTCGTCACAATAATGATGGTATTTTCCAGTTTTTCACTTGATAATACCTTTTCTAAAAAATCGCCCAGTGTATCGTCAGAATATCTTGCAATATTCGATAATTGATTCTTCACATCGTTATGATCGTTCATTTCAAATTCCTTTTCCGGTAATTTAAAAGGATGATGCATGGAAATCGTTTGAATTGTCATAAAAAAAGGACGGGGATCATCGCGATTTTCCATCAAATCATATGAAAATTCAAATAAATCTCTGTCTTTTAATCCCCAGTTAAACATTTCCATATCTTTTATCGGTTCATTTGTCCTGTCGTATCTGGTCTCAAACCACCCGGCAAACCTGGTCAAATGATTCCCAAATCCAATATCTCCACCGTGAACATAGATTGTTTCATATCCCCGTCTTTTTAAAATTTCAGGAAATGACAACAAGTTCAGGTCAAGGTTGTATTTAAAAATCCACTCTGTTGAAAGACGGGGAAGTATCGAACAGTACACAGAAATAAGAGACCATCTCGTTTGAGTGCCATTGCAATACGCATTCGTAAAAAGTACGCCATGTTTATCCGTTATTTCACAAAATCTCGGAGTCGATGGCACGGAATAACCAATGCAATCTACATTAACCGCGCGCACACCTTCCCAATGAATAAATATAATGTTTGGCGGTTCGGCATCACACCCGGAACAATCTTCATCAATTCCATTTCTAGGAATGTCATATGCTCCGGGATAAATATTCGGGTCATAATCGTTGCAATCATCTTTCAAGGCATATCCGTCCCCGTCTTTGTCTTCATTGCATACCGCCTCCGGCAATTTCCCAAGTTTACATAAATGGTGCAAGTTTGCCTTTAATAGAGGATAATCAGGGTCTGGATATATCCATGGCTGATGCTTTATACGGTCATCGTTAAGCGGAAGGGTATCCAATATTTTTTCAATATCCTTGGAATTTCTGCTCTTTATTTCATCTCCAAAAACAAGGTGTTTTACAAAGGCAATGTTATAGTTTTCAGTCAAGTTGGTAATGAGCGCCGTTTTTAACGGAACATATTGAACAACTATTCCAGCCACCAGAATAAAAAGTGAGAGTGCGAATGAGTAACGGGATAAAAACACCTTTTCAAATTGTTTTATTGAAATAACCAAACTAAAAAAAAGAAATATTCCGGGAAAAATAAGAAGTTCAAAAGCCATGCACAAAGGATGAGAAAATTCGAAAAATGAGCTTGAAATATGGCCTGTATAATTGAGGAAACTAAGATGGGTACTATTGAAATGAAAGCCAAAATATCTGAAAAACTCTACGTTGGCCATCATGATTGCAAGGAGTACGGAGAAAAATACTTTTAATGAAATCCCAAAAATTTTTATTACCTTATCAGGCATTATATCTGCCACTTTAAGCAGATATAAAAGCTGGATGGGGATAAGCAATGAACATACAAAAGCGCCGTCACGCAGAAAGCCAAGAACAAACGGATACACTCCGCCGGTAATTATCGTAGTATCCGCCGGCAGCCCTCCCCGGTAAAAATACCAAATCCTGGGCACGCTCATAAATATCCACAGGAGTATTATTGGTGTAACAAATGCTTTATTGAAATAATGTCTTTTCATAGATGCATCAACGAAATGAAATAAGGTTTACTATAAACGGCGTGTATATAAAGTGGGAAGAAACGTAAACGTATTGATAGCTATTTTCTCCTCTTATATACGTCCATGCGTACACCTTTCTGTTTACAGCTATAGGACATATAACCATTGGGAAATAGCAACCATCCATACAATAAACCAACTTACCAGGCTCAGGAAAACAGCGGCGCTCCCGCAGTCTTTTGCACGTTTTACCTTAACATTAAATTCTGGAGAAACAATATCGGCTATTAATTCCAGAGAAGTATTCAAAAGTTCAACAATAAGCACGATAATATTACAAACGATTAACAGAAGTTTTAAGCAGAGCGAAACCTTTATGCATAAAGCAAGAGGCAGCAATATACCTGTAGCAATTATCTCCTGCCTAAAAGCATGTTCAGTAGAAAAGGTATCTTTTAATCCACAAAGAGAATACGTCAATGCCCTCCATAAACGCTTCATATTTTATACTTATTTGTTTAAAACAAATTAAACAGATGGTTGCCCCCCCAATGTTTTATCACTTCAGAAGGAATGCAAAAGACAGACACAAATGAAAATTACGATCAATTACTTGTAATGCGAATTATTGAGTATAATATGTTCCCTATATGTCTATTTTTATTAGAGATAGATGTATTTTTCACATTTTTATTTTCTATGAAAAAAAGGGGCAACACTTCAAATAACAAAATACGCATATTTTTATTGTATGTAATACATCAGTAAAACCAAGTGAAAAATATGTTGATTTTGGTAGTTAGTATCTATATACATATACATGTACAGGTTTTTTCTTTCTATAAAAAGCTGCTTTTGTACAACAGATATAAGAATTATGCGCCAGGGAGATATGCTTGTTTAAATGAATTGCTTAACGAAAAAGATTGATATTCCTTGCGTTCCATGAGTAAATAAAAATTTTTCAGAGGCGGGAAAGAGGAAAATATGAACAAAAAAAACACATCTGCATCAGGCGGGCAACCCAAAAAATCTACTTCAGTCAAAAAGTCTTCAACAAAAAGAAACGATATATCAAGTGATACGTCTCCAGAATCGAAACTGTCAAAATCTCCATTATTTGATAAAACTTCCGCCGTTACAATTTCAAATGCTATCGATTCCCTACTGGCCCTGATCGAAAAGAACCCTTTGAAACTCGTTGATACAAATGCGAAAGGAAACGTCGTTAAATCTTATGAAAAATTAATCAGAAAATTAGTTCAGGAAATAAACAGCACAAGGTCATGATTCA
>MHYI01000073.1:6076-19685 GCA_001828295.1 Planctomycetes bacterium RBG_16_41_13
CACCGATTGACATCTTTGCTGTGTTTACAACAAAATCGGCCGTCTTATCGTAGAATGGTTTTCTTTTTCCCAAAAGATACCGGACCTCCTGATATTCCCCATAATTTGTCAGGCCAGGTCTTTTGGTGGTTGAGGTAATGTCTCCTTTTATTCGTTTATACAGAGTATCAACATCCGCTTCCAGAAGAATGGCAACGCCGCACTTTTTCATCCTGTTCACATTTTCCTCTTTAAGAACCACTCCCCCGCCGGTGGCAATAACCGTGTTATTTTGCAAACACAATTCAGCAATTACGTCCGATTCTATTTCCCGGAATTTTCCTTCGCCGCTTTCTTCAAATATGTCTTTTATGGTTTTTCCTTCTTTTTGCTCCAAATACTCGTCCGCATCAATATATTTCCTATTTAGTCGTTGCGCGAGTATTTTGCCTACAGAAGTTTTTCCGGCGCCCCGAAAACCAATTAAAAAAATGTTCAATCCTGCTCCTCATAAATACGTTTATTATCAATGAACATTAAACAGACGTCCATATTCCTTACTTCAGTATGAAAAAACTCAGCATCAAACGTATTTGCTAGGCCTTGTATGCAATATTTTCTATTATATCCAGAGGTGGTTCTGTATTAGTCCACAATCTAAACTGCGCTGCTGCCTGGCGAATAAACATAGGCATCCCCCCCACCGTTTTACAACCTGTTTCCTTTGCATCTTTTATTAATTTCGTTTCGGAGGGATTGTAAATAGTGTCAAAAACAATCATATTTGGCTTCAAAAGTTTTCTATCAACGGGCGTCTCATTTATTGAGGGATACATACCCACCGGCGTTGCATTAACGAATATGTCCGTTTCCAAATTTTGCAGATCTTTCTTATTGGTAAAGGAGCAACCGACTTCTCCGGCAAGTGATTGCATGCGTGTTTGATTTCTACTAACGAGTGTAATATCGGCGCCATACATTTTTAACCCAAAGGCAATCGCACGTGCAACGCCCCCTGCTCCAATAATAGTAACATGCTTGTTTTTAAAACAAGCATCCGCTGCTGTATGATCAGACACATTCGCAACTTCTGCGAGTACGGTAATGGCAGCTTCCAAATCAGTATTAAAACCTATCAAGCGATTATTTTTATTTACCACAGTATTTACCGCACCAATCTTTTTGGCAATCGGATCCGTGTCATCAAGGTAATTTATTATCGATTCTTTATGAGGAATAGTAACGCTATACCCTGAAATATTTAATTTTTTAAATTCAGAAATAAATCTGCCAATTTCATCCACTTTAAAAGGAACATAAACACAATTCATGCCCATTTCTCTAAAAAGTGCATTATGAATCATGGGACTAATACTGTGAGAAACAGGATTGCCAATTAAACCATACACTGCGGTATGCTTGTTTTGGCTTTTAATATGATACATATTCAAAAGTTCTTCGATATTGATTTGGCCTGGAGCGGATTCTTTTCCTTTCTGAAGTGATGCAAAAGTCAGATAACTGCCAAATATTTTATATAATATACGGCTGATTATTCCGTATTCACCCATACAAAATGAAATCATGGGTATTTTTGACTGCAGAAGAAGCTGGTATATTTTAATATTATCAGTTATTGAATTAGCATGGGTAACAATCTTTACAATATCAGCGCCACTCTGGCAAAGTTTATTGTATATTTCCAAAAGATTTTCAGGGGTTTCCTTGAAATTATGATAAGAGACAATTATTTTTGTTTTGCTGCCGGCAAACAGGGCATTTCCGTTTTTTTTAACGTTCCGTAAGCTGTCATGTTCTATATCCACATAATCGGCTTGCAGTTGTATTGCCTGTTTCAGCAAATGGAGTCGTTCTTCTTCGGTTCCTCTGAATTCCCCCCCTTCCCGAACCGGCCGGTTTGTGACGATAACAGGCTTCGTACATTTTTCCAGTATTTGCCGTAAATTCAAATCATGAATGTAATCAATGCGCAACTCGACAGCATCGGCAATTTTTGATGCGCATTCCATGTCGCGGATGGCATCGTTATTATTATTTGCAACTATTGGCACACAGATCATGGGTTTATTTTGCAGCCACTTTATTTATTGCATTTAAATAGGCTTTTGCGCTCGCCTCAATGATGTCAGTGCTTACCGCACGGCCTTTCACATTCTTCCCGTGTATATCAACATTTACGTAAACCTCGCCCATGGCATCCTTTCCACTGGTAATAGCCTGAATATGATAATCAAGCAACTTGCCTGAAATTCCCGTGGCAAGATCAATAGCCTTAAAAAGTGCGTCTATGGGGCCGTCGCCTATTGTCGCATTATCTGCCACACTTCCATCACTCAATCTGATCCGAACGCCTGCGGTTGGCACAACATTTGGCCCGCAGCTAATGCTTAAACTTTCTAACTGGAAAATGTGAGGAATTTCCATCTTTTCCGTATCGATAATAGCTTCTATTTCTTCATCAAATATCTCTTTTTTCTTGTCAGCAAGCCGTTTGAATTCTTCAAAAGCCTTTTCAAATTCAATCTCCGTCAAATCATACCCCAACTCCTTAATTCTTTCTTTAAAAGCGTGCCTGCCTGATAATTTCCCCAACACGATTTTTGTTTTCTGGAGTCCAACATCTTCAGGATGCATAATTTCGTATGTGGTTCTCTCCTTGAGTACGCCATCCTGATGGACGCCGGATTGATGCGCGAACGCATTTTCGCCTACAATTGCCTTATTCCTCTGAACACGCATCCCCGTTAACACACTCACAAGCCGGCTTGAATTTGTTAATTCCCTTGTTTTGATGCGAGTTGAACAGCCATAGTAATCCTGACGTGTTTTTATAGCCATAACGACCTCTTCCAGAGCGGCATTCCCTGCCCGTTCCCCCAATCCATTAATGGTACATTCCACTTGTTTTGCGCCTGTTTTTACCGCCGCCAATGAATTAGCCACTGCCAAACCAAGATCATTATGACAATGTACGCTTAAAACAGCTTTGCTGATATTCTTTACCTTTTCTTTTAATCCGGTAATTATTGACGCATAATGTTCTGGCACTGCATAACCAACAGTATCGGGTATATTAACGGTTGTAGCGCCTGCTTCAATAACAGACTCAACGACCTGGGCAAGAAAATCCATCTCCGTGCGGGAAGCATCCTCCGGAGAAAACTCTATATCCTCAACAAATTTTCGGGCATAGGTAACAGCCTTCACTGCCAAATTAATTATTTCATCTTTTGCTTTAAGCAATTTGTATTTTCTGTGAATCTCGGAAGTGGCGAGAAAAATATGCATCCGGGGCCTTTCCGCTTTTTCCAATGCCTTTGCCGCACTGTCTATATCCTTTTCCATTGCACGGGCAAGTGCAGCAATGGAAACTCCGCGAATTTCCTTTGCTATATTGCTCACGGACTGAAAATCGCCCGGAGACGCCATCGGAAAGCCCGCTTCAATTACGTCAACATTTAACAATGCCAACTGTCGTGCTATCTGCAGCTTTTCCCCGATATCAAGACTGGCGCCTGGCGACTGTTCCCCATCACGCAAAGTTGTATCAAAAATAATGATATTATCCATAACATCCTTTTGCCAATATAATTAAATGAGACCTTCGGAGGTTTTTGTTTTTTACACTAGACGTAATACATAGGATAGGAGACGAAGCATGTGCCGTTTGAATGTCCTCTCCCTTAATTATTAAAAATTATCAATCAATTTATGTGTCCCTATAAAATAAAGCTTGAAAATATTACCCTCTTGTTTAAAGACACAACGATAGCCCTTGTCAACATAAAATTCCCGGAAGTCCGTACCTTCAAGTTTGTGCATCTGTAATGAATTATGCTTTGGGTTGTCTTTCAGACAGGTTAATAGTTTCTTAAACTTCTTCTTTATCTCTTTAGGCAGACTGTCGTACTGCGGGAAAAATTCAGGTTCTACGGCAATAAGGTACTTGCTCACTCCTTTAGTTCCTTTATAAATTTATCTACCTTATACGTCTTGAAATTACCCGCCTTAAAATTCTCATCAGCATTTTTAATCTTTTCCTGTACTTCGGGTGTCCAAAAGTACGACTGTGAACGTGGTACACTTACTACAGGCTCCAATACAATCCTACCCCTGTCTATCTTATAAACCAGCCTGTCCCCCTCTTTGATATTCAAAAAATCCCTTATTTCCTTTGGTATTGCAATTTGCCCTTTAGATGATATTGTCAACACCTTCATATTCCCTTATCTCCAATTATAAATTAATGGTACATGGTAAGAATATCTTACAATACTACCGCTTCCAATTCCACCATTACTTTTTATTTTATCCGGAAAGTTATAAGAAACAAAGACAGACACAAACAAAAAATAAATGAATTCCCTTGAATGCCTTGTAAATACCGCTAAAATCAGAGCTAGTAATTAAAATTTAAAGACACCAAAACACATTAAAAATATTGATACATTCCTCCTGTAAATTTTAAAACATTATTTTTAAATTTAATTTTTCCCTTAAAAACCAATGAACATTAAAAAATATTTCTGTGTTGCTTACCTTCTTCTTTTTTTTCCGATAGCATGCAGTTCTTCTTATGACACAAAGGATAAAAAAAACGCAAAGGAAGGATATCTTAGTTCAATCGCCGGTAAATTTTCCGGCGGTGTATCAGCAAATGAACATAAAACTTTAGGTATTACCTACTTCAAAAAAGGCATGACCGAGGAAGCCATTGACGAATTTAATTTTGCATTACAGGGTATCCGGCAAGATGGAGAATTGCACCATTATTTAGGCAAGGCGTACTTCGAAATTAATCAACTTAGTAAAGCAATGAATGAACTAAATAATGCCATCTCTTACTACGACAAATCTAACTTTGTTGGAAAAGCAGAGGCATACAACGACCTGGGTCTTGTATACAAAAAGAAAAATGAATATACAGAGGCATTTTCCGCTTTAAAAGAGTGCCTGAAATTAAACCCTTCTATGGCAGAAGCATACTATAATATGGCGCTTTTATACCTTGAAACAAACAAAATCAATGAGAGCTTTGAGTATTTAAATAAAGCAATCAAGCTCGATTCAAACAATCCTGATTTTCATTTTAGCCTGGGACTTGCATTTTACAAAAAAAACATGCCGGAAAAAGCGCTTACAGAGTTTCAAAAAACACTTGATTTGAATCCCAGGGATGCAGAAGCACACAATTACTTAGGTATTATTTACTATGAGATGAACGAAATCGAAAAAGCCATCTCTTCACACCAAACTGCTGTCAAATTAAAAAATAATTACACAGACGCCTATAACAACCTGGGTATTGCACTCTTTGCACATAATAATTTAAACGAGGCAAAAGATGCTTTTGAAACCGCTCTGAAACTAAGCGCGGATTTTGCCGAAGCACACTATAACCTTGGATTAATTTTGACTAAAGAAGGCAACTCAAAAGAAGCCATAGCATCGCTTGAAAAGGCAATAGCAATAAGCAATGCCATTGCCCCCGCACATTTTAAACTTGGAGAAATCTATACAGAAATTAACCTGCCGGACAAAGCTTTATCCGCATATGAAAGCGCCTTTTCCGATGACCCCTGGTATGAAGAAGCGTATTATAATTATGGTGAACTGGCCGCTGAAATTGGTGATGTAGACAAATCTATCCGTGCATGGAAAAAGACTATAGAAATAAATCCAACAAACACAGACGCATACTTTAATCTGGGTGTTGCGCTTTATAATAACGGAAAGATTGATAATGCTATTTCCATGTGGTCAAAGGTGCTTGAAACAAATCCTGATGATAATACTACATTGAATAATCTCGCGGACGCTTACGAAGCCAAAGGCAGTATCGACAAAGCGATAAAAACATGGGAAAAAATTATCGAAGACTACCAGGATAACCCATTGATATATTACAAATTAGGAAATGCATATGCGAAGAAGAATAGGTATGATACGGCCCTTGCCTGTTGGGAACAAGCGGTCATTATTGA
Source organism: Planctomycetes bacterium RBG_16_41_13 (assembly GCA_001828295.1). The sequence continues at coordinate 12,061 of MHYI01000073.1, forward strand.
CCCGGATTTCGTGAACGCCTATTTCAATTTAGGGAAAACCTATAAAAAACTCGGGCGGCAGGATGAGGCAATTGAGGCATTTTCAAAAATAATTGATATTGACCCTGATGATGTTGACGCACACCACAATTTATGGCTCCTTTACAAAGAAAAAGGCATGGATCTGGAAGCTCAAACTGAACTGAGAATCTACAACAGGCTGAAGTCATTGAGAGCGGAAGAAGAATGAAGCATTCATAGTCTTCTTTGGTCACAAATAGTCATGAAATCACTCCTTAGACGGCGTCCATTCCGTGTAGAACGAGAATTTTCCCCGTAGCAGCATGTTCCGGACAAAGGTTTCGCACCACTTCATTCCTCGAAATGGCAATTACAGGTAAAACGCTTTTAACCTCTTTTTTGTCTTGACTTATCTATTAGGGTTTATATAATAAGCCGGATTTTTCTTAAGGTGTTTCGTCGATAGTCCGATAATTTAAATTAGCCTTGAAAGGTAACCTATTATCCTACCGGATATTTACCCTCAACCTTTTTAACAGAACGTAAAGGAGAACAGTTCTATGAAAAAACGTAAATTTTTGTTTATTTTACCTATGGTTGGTGTATTGATTATATCGCTTGTGTTATCCCTCAAGGCGGGCACGGAGGGAGAAAAAGACCTCACGAATAGCGTTGAGAATGCTTGTAGTAAAAGGGGGTCTATTTATGGCACGGTAGTATATTTTCAATCCTGTTATATGTCATACATGCAGGCTGCCCAGGTACAACTGAAAGGGAAAAATACAGGGATAAAAAAGAATGTTAATACAAGTAGTAACGGTAAATTTGAATTTGATGATTTGAAAGAAGATACTTATAAATTGACGGTAGAAAAGAAAAATTTTAAAAATTCAAAGGCTACCGTAAAATTGAAAAGCGGCAGGGCAAAATTTACCGAAATAGAGCTCGAATCCAAAAAGTAAATAACCCGGGGATTTCATTTACCCGTTAAATAAAACGCATAAGTCTAATTTAAAATTAATAAATTGGCTTATGCGTTTTTTTGTAAGTATATGTACTCAATCAGATTGAAACCACTGGTTTCAATCTGATTGAGTATATATACCGAAGAAAGGAAATATGAAGAAGGCAGGCGCTTAAAATAAGGATTTTGTTGAAATCTTTACGGAAAAGTGGATATAACAAAATATATTTATTGTATACTAGGGAAAATTTAATAGTAAATCAAACCAGTATAAACAACAAAATATCCGGGAAAAGAGAGAAAAGGAGCAGGAAATGAATTGCAAAATTATTTTGTTTCTATTTTTATTGTTTACTATGCCAGTTATTGCAAATGGACAATTTATCGATGTAGGATCTCAGCAGATCCGGTTAAAAGCAGGATTGCCCAGCGTTTTTACCATAAGCAATGTAAGACAAATCTCGGGTAGCGAAGGCGAAGCGGTGCTAAGTGTTACTATCACTTTAAAAAACGGAAGAGTGGAATCCGTTGGCAAAGACGGTGCGTATTGGATTATTACGGTAAGAAACAGCAGTAAATCTGCCTCTACCTATGTAATAAAAGATAGCCAATTTAAGATCGTGGGTGAGGAATCAAAAAAAGTTATCATAAACTCAATTCATTGGAAAGACGGAAACTGATAGAATACCGTTAATATACCTTTAACCCTCCCCATTATAAACGGAGTTTTCATATGAAACATCCATGACCTGATGGTCGCAAAGGGGTATGAAAATAAGTAATCCACAGATTACACAGATTTACGCAGATTATTAAGGCACAGAGGGTCAGAGGCAGAAGGCACAAGTTTATAATAACTTATACCTATGTTGAATTTCTAATATACCCTTTTGCCTCTATGCCTTAGAGCCGTAATAGTTATAACTGACAATCTGCGTAATATGCGGATAAAAGTATTTTCGAAGGGAATATTTTATTTTTGAAACGCTGTGATCTCTGTGCCCTCTGTGGCAGAAAAGGATTTTCAGGTGAAAGTATATTTTGTTGGCGCTGGACCAGGTGACAAAGATCTCATAACAGTAAAAGGTTTTAATATACTTAAAGGCGCAGAATATTGTATTTTCGCAGGATCACTGGTAAACGAGGAATTGCTCTCCGCCTTGCCATCCAGTGCAAAAAAATACGATTCGTCTAAAATGAATCTGGAAAACATGACGGAGGTCTTCAAAGAGGCAAAAATGGCAAACAAAGACCTCGTTCGTCTGCATTCCGGCGACCCCGCTATTTACGGCGCCATACAGGAACAAATGCGTGTGCTTGATGAACTAGGAATTTTATATGAAATTATTCCGGGAGTGAGTTCTTTCGTTGCCGCCTCCGCCGCATTGAACCAGGAATTGACGCTTCCAGGAGTCACCCAAACGATTGTAATTACACGAATGGAAGGCAACACTCCCATGCCGGAAAAAGAACACCTCAGCAAACTCGCGGCCTCTACTCCGACACTGTGTATTTTTCTTAGCATTGAAAAATTATCTGAGATTGTAAAAATTCTCATTCCTCATTATGGAAAGGAATGTCCTATCGCAGTTGTCTACAAGGCATCCTGGCCACAGCAGAAAATCATTCGCTCATGCTTATCGCACATTGATAAATTAGTAAAAGACGAGGCTATAACAAAAACAGCAATGATTATAGTAGGACACGTGCTAAACAAGGAATTTGAGCGATCAATACTCTATAGTGAAAATGCTCGTTAGAAATAAAAACAGTAACCGTTCGCATGGCATACAGATACCGATCATTCGTGATGATATTTTTCATTCCTGATAATGGTCATTGCCCTGTAGAGTTGCTCTACAAAAAACAGGCGCACCATCTGATGAGAAAACGTCATCTGCGATAATGACAACGTAAAATTTGCCCTTTTTTTTATCTGTGCTGCAATGCCGTATGCCCCGCCGGAGACAAATTTAACTGCTCTGACACCCGTATTCATCTTTTGCTGTAAAAAATCAGCAAATTCAACAGAAGTCAGTTCCCTGCCCTTTTCGTCCAACAGTACAACAAAGTCTGTTGGCGCCAGCAATTTTTCAAGAGCAACTGCTTCTTTTTCCTTCACATCTTCAGACGATTTGCTGCTAACAGGTTTTACCGAAGAAATTTCTGCAATATTAAATGCGCAATAATGCTTTAGTCTGTTTGCATAAACGGATATCCCCCTCTTCAAATAGTCATCTTCCGTTTTCCCTGTTACTATAAGCTCAATCTTCATGTGAATATCCGTAACGTCCCCTACCGTAAATCGTACATTGAATAACACCCGAATACGAAATGAAATAGTATCAATACCATTAATTACTTTGCAAGGATTTCTTTTGCTGATAAAATTATTGCATGTTAATTAATGAAATATTCAGGAGTATACAGGGAGAGACGTCTTTTGCCGGTCTTCCGTTTGTTTTTGTCAGGTTAACCGGATGCAACTTGCGCTGCAGCTATTGTGATACGCAGTATGCCTATGATGAAGGGAATGAAATGCCAATTTCTTCCATCATTGACAAGGTTGATTCATTCGGATTGAAATCAGTGTGTGTTACCGGGGGAGAACCTTTGTCAAATCACAATACACCTGTGTTGGTACGTGAATTACTTAACAGGAATTATACCGTTCTTGTTGAAACAAACGGCAGTTATGACGTCAGTGTTTTGCCTGAGGGGACAATAAGGATTTTGGATGTAAAGTGTCCTGACAGCGGTATGAGCCATAAAATGTACTGGCAAAATATCTCGCATTTGACGAAAAGGGATGAGGTTAAATTTGTCCTGTCCTCCCGAAACGACTATGAATGGGCAAGATCAATGATTAGTAAATATCATCTAACCGAAATTGTCCATATCTTAATTAACCCTGCTTACGGAATGATTCAGCCTTCTTTAATTGCTTCATGGATTTTAGAGGATCACATTAACGTGCGATTGCAGCTTCAGATGCATAAGTATATTTGGGGGCCGGAAACTAGGGGCGTATAAAAAATGAAAGGAAAAGATACTGCTATTGTGCTTGTCAGCGGTGGTTTGGATAGCTGCGTAACCGCTGCAATCGCAAATGAAACATATGATCTCGCATTATTACATATCAATTATGGACAACGAACCGAATCAAAAGAACTTTCGGCATTTCATGAAATAGCCACATATTACAAAGTCCCTGCCGAACGAATTCTTATTGCAAATATCGATTATCTTAAAAAAATTGGAGGTTCAAGCCTTACGGATACAATGATACCTGTTCAGGAAGCAGAGCCTGACAGCAAAGAAGTTCCAACAACATACGTGCCATTCAGAAATACCCTCTTTCTTTCCGTAGCAGTTTCATGGGCGGAAGTTACCGGCGCTGAAAAGATATTCATCGGCGCCGTTTCGCACGACACCCCGGGATACCCTGATTGTAAACCATTTTATTACGAAGTGTTTAACAAATTGATTGCTGCGGGAACGAAACCTGAAACCTGCATAACGGTGGAGACTCCACTCATTTTTAAAACGAAGGCAGAGATTGTAACATTGGGAATATCATTGAAAGCACCGCTCCATCTTAGCTGGTCATGTTATAAAAACACTGAAAAAGCTTGCGGTGTGTGCAATAGCTGTTATCTAAGACGAAAGGCATTCGGGGAATCCGGGTACAATGACCCGGTTGAATATGCATAATACGCTGGCATGGTGAATAATTGCATGGGGTAGTACATTTTTACCGGGTGATACTATGAAGCGGGGCTATTTTTGTTTGAATCTTCTGATGAATGGTGATGAAAGACGCCAAAGAGTTTTTTAATGGTCTCTACGTAACGGTATCCTCCTCCGTTGCTTGCTTCCTGTTTTGCTATCTTGGCTGGATGATGCAAGAGTTTATTGAGGGTTCTTTCCATAGTGTAAACCACCTGATTCCATTCTTCATCATTAATATTCCTCAGTTTTGGCTTCAAGCGGCTTAATTCATCTTTTCCGATGGTGTGAAAACTGTTTCTCAATAATGTTATTGCAGGCTCTATCTTAATTTGTTCAAGCTTTGCCATGAAGTGTTCCACTTCTTTTTCAATAATTGCCCGGCATTTTTCGATTTCGCGGGTTCTGTCGTCAAGGTTCTGGTTTACAACGGATTGAAGGTCATCAATATTATATAAATACACATTGTCAATATTGCCAACAGACGGTTCTATGTCTCTGGGAACAGCAATGTCGATAAGGAACATGGGATTCCCCCTGCGGTGCTTAATTGCGTCTTTCACCTGATCACTATGAATTACGTAATGCGGCGCTGAAGTGGAAGTTATAATAATATCCGCCTTTGAAAGGTATTCACCGAGCAATTCATATTTAATCGCCTCACCTTGAAACGCATCAGCAATTGCCTGTGCGCGTTCGAAGGTACGGTTTGCGACAATAATCGTTCGCGCCCCCTCTTCATAAAGATGTTTCAGCAAAAGTTCGCACATCTCGCCAGCCCCTACCACTAATACCATTTTGCCGGCAAAATCCTGGAATATCTTTTCAGCAAATTCAACCGCAACAGAGCTGATGGAAACCTTGCCCTGGCCTATGGAAGTATTGGTATGTATCGTTTTGGAAATATTTAACGCCTGCTGAAATAATTGATTGAGAATTTTTCCGGTTGATTGTTCCATGCTGGCGAGTGTGTATGCCTCTTTAACCTGTGAAAGGATCTGCGACTCACCGATTACCATAGAATCAATGCTGGAACTCACATGGAAGAGATGCATCACCGCACGGTCGTCTTTATAATGATACATATACTGGGAAAATTCACCTTTTTCTATTTTATGAAATTCAGCGAGGAATGAGAGGATATCTTCCAATTTCACCGCATCTGAAGCGGACGACGCGTACATTTCTACGCGGTTGCAGGTGGATAAAATAACAGCCTCTGACGAAGGATATTTTTGGGAAAATAACGACAGTGCGTTTGAAACAGAATTATTATTAAATGCGAGCTTTTCCCTGATATCAACCGGAGCAGATTTATGATTTAATCCTACCACTAAAATACTCATGATTTTATTTAATCCTTATTGCAAATCAAAATAATAATAACTCTCACTTCCGCTATAGTTGTCCATTTAAAAAGTAAGAAATCCTAAGATTCCCCACTTCGCTCAGTCCTTAATCTGCAATCTGCAATTTGCCGACAGTAGACTGTAGATTGCCGACTGCTTTTTTAATCTGTGTAATCTGTGCAATCTGTGGTTCCCATTTCGCGTTTCGTGCTTCGTATTTTTTATCTCGTTGGTTCCGGCGATGTCCGCTTAGTACCTTATCAGTAATTTCTTTGCATTTTTTGGCAAAATATTTAATGGTGAAATCCGAGTACGATTTACAAAGTACGATTTAAATCTAAAATTGTACATCGTACATCGTACATCGTACATTCTTCTGTGTTTGGTTCCGGCTATGTCCGCTTAGGATTCTGTTGTTTATTCGCCGCTAAAATTTCAATATATGCCGGATTAGTACTCAGTTTTTGAAAAGCATGTTTTGACCCGATAAAAAATGTTCCGATAAAGGTGAAAAGAACGAAACAAAAACCGGCAATCGTTAATAACGCTATCTTTGTGCCGTGAAAGGAAGCAACCAGGCGCATGTGTAATAAGGCCGCATAAATAAGCCATGTGGCAAGGCCAAGAATAACTTTGGGATCCAAATACCACATTTCCCCCAAAATATCCTGTGTCTTTACCCAGAACGTACCAAATACCAAACCAAGAGTAAGTAATGGAAAACCGAAAGAAATAGTCTTCCAAATGAGCATATCAATACCTTCCAAAGAAGGGAGTTTGTTAAACAGACGACCAAATAGTTTATGCTTCAACTGTCTCTGCTGTGTTAAATACATTACGCTCAAACTAAACGATATAGTAAAAGCCGCATAGCCGATAAAAATAGGAATAATATGAGCAACAAGCCAGAATTTCTGGAGACTCACCGTAATCAACATGTCGCTTTTATCAAAAGAGAGCGCCCAGAGAGAAAGTGCCGTAACGAGCGGCATGAGAAAGGTATCCAGAGAAGGCAATTTATAGAGGTAATCTATGTTGATAAAGACAAATAAGACGCACCAGAGCAATGAAACAAAAGATTCATAAACGTTTGTGATGGGAATGTTGTTAGAACGTATGCCAAGAAAGATGAGATACCCGCTATGGATTAAAAAGCCCATTACCGTTGCCCATCTGGCCACCTTTTTGTTAAATAAATCAGGTTTTATAATGTGACCGACCGACCATACCGATGAAATAAGGTACAAGACGATGCTTATTATAAATGGAATGTGAGATGCCGTAAACATAATAGGTTAATTTAAAAAATAACCCTGTATTAATCAACCATTATTTTCAATCGTCGGCGATAGTGGGAAATTTATTGGGGTTTTTTTTAATTGACAAATATTTATTTGTCAGATAACCTGAAAATCGTAATCATTTTTTGAATGGAATCACAACCCGCTTATATGGTTTCTGCTTTGGATAAGCTTTTTTTCGCGGTTGTACTCAGTATGAGCTTTTACTTTTAAGACGTATTATTTAAGAGAGGTTTTTATATGCCGGAAACAAAACCGAAGATAACAAAGAAGACTTTCATA
>MHYI01000074.1 GCA_001828295.1 Planctomycetes bacterium RBG_16_41_13
AAAAAACTTAACCACTGCCTTCGTATTGTTACATGATTTACAATAATTTGGGAATGCTCCCGACTGCATCAGCGAAGGGCAGAACTTACAGGATTGCGACTTTCTGGTTAACTACGACATTCACTGGAACCCCGTGCGCATCATTCAGCGTTTTGGCCGTATTGACCGGCTGGGCAGCAGGAATGATAAAATCCAACTGATAAACTTTTGGCCTACCAAAGACCTTGATAATTACATCAACCTGAAAGAACGCGTAGAGGCCCGGATGGCATTGGTAGACGTTACCGCCACAGGGGACGATAACATCCTGAATACCGAACAAATTGAAGAACTCATCACCGACGATTTGAAATACCGCAACCGGCAACTAAAAAAACTGCAAAAAGAAGTCCTCGACCTCGAAGAAATGAGCGAGAGCATTTCGTTAACCGATTTTACTTTAGATGATTTTCGCATCGAATTGCTCGGCTTTTTGGCAAATAACCGCAAGAAGCTGGAAGAGGCGCCCTCCGGTTTATATGCCGTTGTGCCTTCACCCTCAGGCATTCATGCGCAAAACATGGATACAAGCCGCCTTGCTCCATCCGAAAAGAACATTATCAAACCAGGTGTGGTATATTGCCTGAAGCAAAAAGGCGACACCGAGGGCAACGAAGAGGTAAACCCATTGCAGCCCTATTTCCTGGTCTACATCCGCGAAGACGGAACGGTTCGTTTCAATTACACCAACGCCAAACAGATACTGGAAATCTACCGCCTGATGTGTCAGGGACGCAAAGCGCCTTACGAAAAACTGTGTGAATTATTCAATACGGAAACCGGGAATGGCCAGGAAATGGGCAAATACACGGATTTGCTCAAAAAAGCCGTCTATGAAATAAGCCATGTATTCAAAAAACGCAGCAATCAGAAGCTCACCTCTGACCGGGGGGCGTTGTTGATTCCCCAGTCAAAACAGGTGAATGATTTGGATAGTTTTGAGTTGGTAACATGGTTGATAATAAAATAACATGACAAACTTTAGTCTATTACTCAACAGCATAAAATCCATTCATCTGCAATTGCAGGACAGCGCTGCTAAAGCGGTAAACAAACTGCTTACCATTCGTAATTGGCTGATTGGCTATTACATTGTTGAATATGAACAAAATGGCGAAGACAGGGCTCAATATGGGGGAAAATTGCTTGAGAATATTGTGTCAAATCTACCCGACCTGGGATTTTCTAAAACAAACCTTAAACTTTTCAGGCAGTTTTATTTAACATATCCTCAAATAAGTCAATCAGTGACTGACCTTTTAAAAACACGAATTGGTCAGTCAGCGACTGACCAATTGTTACTACTTGAAGATCAACCACTTATAATTGTGCAATCACCGGTTGCACAATCTTTGCCATTGGACTTGACGGTACCTCCCGATAAACTTATCAGCAGGTTGTCATTCACGCACATTGTTCAACTGCTTACCATTTCTGATCCCCTCAAACGTACCTTTTACGAAGTAGAAGCCATGAAAGGTAACTGGAGTGTGCGAGAATTGAAACGACAGATAAACTCCCTGTATTTTGAAAGAATGGGGCTTTCGCAGGACAAGAAAAAGCTTACCCGCCTGGTACAGGAAACGGTTGAATCACCGGCGCAGCCAGCCGATTTTATCAAAAATATGTACACCTTTGAGTTTTTAGGCTTGCCGCAGAAAGCATTGGTTGAGGAAACAGATTTGGAACAAGGACTGCTAGACCATTTACAGGAATTTATTTTGGAAATGGGCAATGGCTTTTGTTTAGAGGGCAGGCAAAAAAGAGTATTAATAGGTGATGAATACTTTTTTATAGACCTTGTTTTTTATCATCGCATTTTGAAGTGCCACGTGTTGGTAGAACTGAAAATTGAAGAATTTAAGCATGCCAACATAAGCCAATTAGTAACCTATCTCAATTATTACAAGGCCGAGATAATGCGGTCTGACGATAACCCGCCAGTGGGAATTTTATTGGTTACAAACAAGAATGATGCCCTGGTTCAATATGCCACAGCAGGAATGGACAACAACTTGTTCGTCTCAAAATATTTGGTCGAACTACAAGCAAACAACAATTAGAAAATTTTGTAAAACAGGAATTAAGAATATTATAATGAGTACAACAAATAGTAAACAAAAAATACAATCCGCCCTGCAATCGTTTTCAAACGGCAACTTAACTGAAAATGCGCTAAACCTCTTTCAAACCCTGGGCTACAATACGGAAAGACGGTCGCCTTTAGGCAAACCCACCTTTGCCGCATTCAAAGAATCCTTCATTGGCAATCAATCAAAATTCAATGAAGAAAAGGCAATGGCGAGTGACTGGAAATATGTTGACCTGCTCTTTCAGCTTTCAAAAGAAGAGATTTTGAAGCAAGTGTCCCTGTTCGACACCAAACAGGTTGACCGAACGATTATTGAAACATACTTGTTTTTCACCATTGAATTGGCAAAAGAACACTACAGCAGAACCGCGCTTTCACACGTCACCCGTGAAATAAATCGCCTGTTTCCCATGCCGGTAATGGTACTGTTCAAATACGGTTCATTGCTTACCCTTTCGGTTATCAACCGCAGGCTGCACAAAGGGGACGCCGGTAAAGACGTGCTGGAAAAAGTCACCCTCATCAAAGACATCCGTATATCCCCCGCTGGCGGGGATGTCCGCAGGATGGGGGTGGAAATCCCCATTAACAAAGGGGGCGAGGGGGTTGTCACCCATCGTGCACACATCGAAATCCTCTTCGACCTTTCATTTGATGCGCTAAAAAACAAACACGGCTTCACCAATTTTGTGGAACTGCACAATGCCTGGCAGAAGACATTAGACACCTCAGAACTCAACAAACGATTCTTCAGGGAACTCGCCAACTGGTATTTCTGGGCAATGGGCAACGTGGCGTTCCCCGACGATTTGGAAAAGAAAACCGACGTCCGCAACGCCACCAACCTCATACGCTTAATTACCAGGCTGGTATTCATCTGGTTTATAAAGGAAAAAGACCTTCTTCCAGACGCACTGTTCAACAAAAACCACCTGAACACAATACTGAACGGATTCAATAAAGACAGCGCTTCAAATGTGTATTATCACGCCATTTTGCAAAACCTGTTCTTCGGCACACTCAATCAGAAAATGGGCGAACGCGGCTTTGCCAAAGAAGGCTCATTTCCAGAGAACAAAAACGAGTATGGCGTAAAAAACCTGTTTCGCTATGCGGATAAGTTTTCGATAAAAGAGAAAGAGGTTATCGAACTGTTCAAAGACATCCCTTTCTTAAACGGGGGACTCTTCGACTGCCTCGACAAGCAGAATGATGAAGGGAAGGTTGTATATGGAGATGGATTTTCAAGAAACCCAAAAAAACAGGCCAATGTCCCCGATTTTCTGTTTTTCAGTGACGAATTGGACGTTGATTTGAATGAGATATTTGGCACTAAAAACAAGAAGTATACCGCAAAAGGAATTATCAACCTTTTAGACAGCTACAAATTCACCGTTGCTGAAAACACCCCAATTGAAGAAGAAATTGCCCTCGACCCTGAACTTCTCGGCAAGGTATTCGAAAACCTGCTGGCCAGCTACAACCCGGAAACGCAGACAACTGCACGCAAGCAAACAGGTTCTTTCTACACCCCTCGTGAAATTGTAAACTACATGGTAGACGAGTCGCTCCTGGCTTATCTGAAACAAAAATTGGAAGGAGCGGCGTCCGGCGATTCCGAACCAAGGTTACGGGATTTGCTCAGTTATTCAGAAAACCCAAACCCATTCAACGAAAAAGAAACTCAGACCTTAATTGCGGCCATTGATACCGGCAAAATACTTGACCCGCGGCTCCGGCGCCTTTCCTATGGGCATTTTACACAAGCTGGTGCATATCCTGCATAAGCTTGATCAGCGAAACGAACTGTGGAAACAAAAACAGATAGATAAGGCGTCTCAAATTGACGACCCGAATGTAAGGGAACATGCAATACAGGATATTGAAGAAGCCTTTGAGAACAACGAGCTTGACTATGGCCGCAAACTCTACCTGATTGAAAATTGCATTTACGGTGTGGACGTGCAGCCCATAGCCGTGCAGATCGCCAAACTCCGTTTCTTTATCTCCCTCATCATTGACGAGAAAAAACAACCAGGCAAGGAAAACCTCGGTATCCGTTCATTGCCCAATTTAGAAACCAAATTTGTGGCTGCCAACACCCTTATCGGAATAGAAAAGCCTCAACAGCGCGCATTCAAAACACCTGGGCTCGGCAAACTTGAAAAAGACCTGAAGCAATTACGCCACCAGTATTTTAGCGCCAAAACCAGAAAAGAAAAACTGCGTTGCCAGGAGCAGGACAAAGAATTACGGCAAAGCATTGCAAAGCTCTTAATGACTGCCGGCTGGGATGTAAGCACTGCAAAGCAAATTGTACAATTTGACCCTTATGACCAGAATGCAAGCAGCTCATTTTTTGACCTGGAATGGATGTTTGGGATTAAAAGGGGTTTTGACGTGGTGATTGGGAACCCGCCGTATGTGCAGATACAGAGCTTTTCCGGAATGCCGCAGCAGAAGGATTGGGAAAAGCAGAAGTATGAGACGTATACAAAGACCGGAGATGTATATTGCTTGTTTTATGAACGGGGATACCGGTTGCTGAATGATGGCGGCGTGCTGACGTTTATTACGAGTAATAAATGGATGCGGGCGAATTATGGGAGGGCGATGAGGAAGTTCTTTACGGGTAATGGCGCTATTTCGCAGTTAATTGACTTTGGTGATTCTCCGATTTTTGAGAATGCAACCACCTATACAAATATTCTGGTTTGGATGAAGGACAAACAGAAAGCAAAAACCAAAGCATGGGATTTAAGTAAGGTGTATGCAAGCGATGTGTCTCTTGATGATTTGCTGGTGCAACAAGGGGAATACGAGCCTTTGTTCAATGAGAATTCGTTTGTGGTTGTTAAGAGTGAGCAAACGGCAA
>MHYI01000075.1:0-6595 GCA_001828295.1 Planctomycetes bacterium RBG_16_41_13
TTCCAATGGCGAAGCCCCGAACATGATATTTATTTTTGCGGATATGCCATATTTTTTTACCAGCCCTATCGCCTCTTCATTCTTTCTAACATCAATATCCTTTTTCACATAATCCAGTATTTCCTGGTTAAAGGATTCCACACCAAGATCAATAAACTTACAGTGTGCAGCGGCCATTGCCCTGACGATGGGATCCGTCAGATGATCTGACCTTGCGGAACACCCCCATACAATGTCTAAATCTCTAATACCCTCGCAAATTTTAATAGTACGTTCCTCCCCCCAGACAAACTGGTCGTCCTGAATATTAACCGCTTTATATCCCTGGGATTTCAGCAGTTTAAACTCTTCAATAATATTTTCAGGGGATCTTTTCCGTACCGGGGGTTTTTTGTTGTAATGGTGTTTGTATTCAAGTTCCCGTGAAAAACTCAGAGAAGAGGGAACGCAGTAAATACAACGATAGGAACAGCCCCTTGAAGTACAAACCGCCGTAAAAGGGCGCTCTCCAAGTTTCGGATTATAATACACATCCCGCTCTTCAAGAAGGTGCCTCGACGGAAATGGCAATACATCGAGATCTTCTATCGGTTCCCTACTGGCATTATGAACAATTTCACCGTTATCTTTAAAAGAAATACTTTTTATGCCTTTAATGCCTGACCTTGTATCAAGGGCATTTATCAACTCAAGCATCGCATATTCAGGCTCGCCCCTGACGACATACGTGTGTTCATCGCATACAAACTCCGCAGGTCTGTCAGATGGAGCAGGGCCGAAAAAGAGAATAGGCACATTGCCCCGTATCTCACGGATGTCCTGCAGCGCCTGCATATCGGTATTTTGGGAGAGATTGACTGAGTAGAAGCTGTAAATATCACTCAAATCTTCCCTGAGGAACGTCCGAAATTGTTTTTTGTCCCATTTTTTAATGGTAGTTTCAATATATCTTACTTCATACCCTTCTTTTTCCAGAACAGCAGCAGCGCTGAGGAGAAAGATATTCGGGACATAATAGAGCAGGTAGGCGCACCCGGCAACCCGCTCAGGAATATTTCCATCGATAGGTGGTGGTACGAGAAAAGTTATTTTCATATTTTTGTTATCTTTAGAAACTTTATTATAATGGTTTATTTTTCTTTTTGACGCTCTTTAATCTTTTAACATCTATCAAATCTTGATCTCTTCCTGTTGCTATTTTGTTTTTTATTAATTGTTTTTCCCCAATAAAATATACCGGTATATTAGAACTCCCAAAAATACCCCTCGTTTTATTTTTCCAGATTTCTGCCCATTTTACTCCGGTAATAGACGTTAATATATCAATTCTATTGGGTTCATAACCAAGCTGAATTACGAATCCAGGTTTACAAAAATCATCCGTTTTCAAATCTAAAGAGCCAAACCCAAACTCTTTCAATACGGTAACTATCTTTCCGGCATTTTCCTTTGAAATTTCTATTAAAACATCCAAATCTCCCGTTGCCCTTGGTCTCGAATATGCGACTACTGCATGGGCGCCAACTATCACATACTTAACTTTGTGACAGCTTAACAATTTTAAGAACTCTCTGTAATCGTTGCTCATGCAAGTTCGACCCTCGCAACTCATAAAAGTTTTTAATGATTTGCTCCATAGCATCCATCTTCTGCTTTATGGATTTGGACGCCCAATATTTTAGAGAATCTTCTTCCTGTTTTTTGTCGTCTGTTATTCTGTATACTTTATAATTCATCTTTAAGCGTTATTTCTATCGCCATTCAGATATTTTTCAAATTCCACGTATTCCAGGAACGCCTCCTCCCTGGCATCTTTACACATTGAGCATATCATGTCGTAATGTTTTTCCAGGGTGACAACAACGAGTGGATCAAGCGCTGAACCAACCATTTTCCGAAGAACCTTCAATACCTCATCCTTTGACATTCCCTTTCTATAAGGGCGGTCTTCGGTAATAGCCGTAAACACATCCGCGACAGCCAATATCTTGGCGCCAAGGGGCAAATTTTCGTCTTTTCTGTGAAACGGGTATCCATTGCCATCAAGTCGCTCATGATGAAAAGATGCCCACTCATTGATACTATGAAGATCGGGAATAGTTCCAAGAACCCGATAGGTATTATATGTATGTTTTTTTATTACTCTAAACTCATCTTCGGATAAGCTTGCGGGCTTTTCCAGCAATTCAGCCGGTACCGACAACTTGCCCAAATCATGAAGATATCCGGCAATCCGCATCATCTGTTGCTCTTGCTCTGAAAATCCCAGTAAGCGGCATAAGTTTACAGCGGCTGCCGCTACTCCGTTTGTGTGTGTTGCCGTAAACCGGCTCCTGAAGTCTATAATATGACAGATTAATTTGGATAAACAGACTATATCTTCCATATTTAATTCTATAGGCGCTAATCTTGCCCTTTTTGCGAGAGCTGAATCTATAGAAAACAATGTGACGTCAAACCAGAAAGATTCATACGAGGATAAATGCAGAAAAGTTTTCACTAATTCAGGCATAAATGTTTTCCCTGACAATTTCCGTATTTCTTCACATATTCCCACAACTTGCCCAAGAATTTCTTTTTTCTTATTAATGCGCACCACAACAGCATCTGCCAGTTTTAAAATATAACTGCCAAGAGGTATATCTTCGTCTCTTGTCTCTCTGTTATTCCATGGCATATCGTGATACCTGATCAGTGCGGCTATTTTGGAAAAGGGTTCAAAACTTTTAATCAGATGATATCCTATTTCAGCATGATTGGCAGTTTCTTCTATCTCAGGGTGAAGGAGGTCAAGCCTTGATTTTAGAGAAATACAACCAACGTCATGCAGTAAACCCGCCAGAAGTATCTTGATTTGTTCATCACGGGGTAATTCCATTTCTTCGGCAATACTGCTGGCAACGTAAGCTACCTGCTTGTGATGGTTGACCAGAAGAGGATTTACAAGATCGAGCGCATTCGAAACGCCGGCTACCAATTTAAATAATGAAACATTAATTTCTGCCAAACTTTTAACCCTCAGCCAAGCTGTTTCAGACGCAATGCGTCACAATTGCCGCAAATATCGTTCTGGTTTTTGCGAAAATACTGCATATTTTCACTATTCCAGATTTCGACAATGTCTTCTTTTAAAATATTGCCTACTTCATGCCTGGGAAGGTCGCAGCATGGAGTAACCCTGCCGTCAATATTAATATACAAGTAATCATATGGCTTAGGGCAATATTTATCAAACCGGTACATTGCCGGACGCATTTTTTTATAGAGGAAACGGAACAAAATATTGTCAAATGCGGTATAATTGTTGTCCACCTGTAAACCATATTCCCTGGCTATTTGCTCCGATTTCTCATAAATTTCCAGTTCTTCTTTTAAGCCAGGCCTTTTAAAACCGCTTTTATCCATAGGCATATTTAACCGTATTAAATAAACGCGGTCTGCGCCAATTTCTCCCGCTAAACGAACGGCATCCAAACACTGTTTCACATCGTGCATGGTGATTTGTATGGTAATAACAGGGGTGGATTTTTCCCCTCGCAGCTTAATAAGCGACTGTACATTTTTTTGCACTACTTTGCTGGAAGGGTGTCCCTCTTTTGCACCAGATTCATCATCGATACTATCCAGCGAAATGGTAAGTTTATCTAACCGTATTTCTATGAATTTTTCTGTATATTGCGCCAGCAATAAACCATTCGTCGTTAATCCGACTTTATGTCCTTTGTTTTTTGTATAGACAATCATTTCCGTTAATTGCGGATGCAGCAAAGGTTCTCCCCAGCCGGTGAGCGTAACGTTATAACGGGAATCAATCCTGTCAATGATATGTTTAAACAGGTCAAAAGGAATGTCTTTTTCCGGCAGGTTGAATGTCTCCCTCGGACACATGCCGCAGCTATAATTACAGCGGTTGGTAATTTCTATCTGAATACGTTCCGGCCGTTCCGGAAAGATATAAAATGTTCTGCCAAATATACCTTTTATCAGGTAGAAGGGATTTATGAAATACATTTGCCTATAATCCAGGGGGGGAATTTATTTAATTACACATCGGCTCAGTCTTTCCGCTTCATCAACGGAAAAACTATCCGTTACATTATCCATTTCTTCATTAACGTTTGTTGGATAATCACTGGTGAAACAAGCGTTGCAGAAATTCTGCCTCGGCTGCGTGGTACAGCTCATCATTCCTTCCACGCTAAGATAACTCAGGCTCTCTACATTCAAAAATTTTCTTGTCTCTTCAACCGTTTTATTGGCTGCAATAAGTTCGCCTTTTTGCTGAAAATCAATGCCATAATAACAAGGATGCCTGTGGGGAGGACAACTAATCCTCGCGTGTATTTCCTTCGCACCTGCTTTTCTTAATAAACCAAACCTGGATTTCGAGGTAGTCCCCCGCACAATCGAATCATCTATTACAATAACACGTTTCCCTGCCACTGTCTCTTTCAGCGGATTTAATTTCAGCTCGACAAAACGATGTCTCATATCTTGCTGAGGCAGGATGAAAGTCCTTCCAACATAATGGTTTCTGATAAAACCTCTGTCAAAAGGTATTGATGTGGCGTGCGAATATCCAATTGCCGCGGAATTTCCCCCTTCAGGCACAGAAATTACCACGTCAGCATCGACAGGCGACTCTTCCGCAAGCTTCGCGCCTAATCTCTTACGGAACAAATGTACGCTTTCCCCGTACACGCTGCTATCGGGCCGGGAAAAATACACCAACTCAAATATACAGGCGGCATATCTTTTTTGATTACTATAAAATTCACTGCGAAGGCCGTCTTTACTTATAGAGACTATTTCCCCCGGCTGCACATCCCGAACGTATTCTGCGCCAATCTGGTCAAGGGCGCATGTTTCGGAAGCAAAGGCATATCCTCCGTTATTCAGTTTCCCCAAAGAAAGCGGCCTGAAGCCATACGGATCACGTACTCCAATCATCTCATTTGGGGTTAAAATCAACAATGAAAATGCCCCTTTCAGTTGATTTAATACGCCTGGCAGCCCGCTTTGCCTTGAAACTGAAGGCTTCGCCATCAGGTGTACAATTACTTCAGTATCAGAAGTCGTATGGAATATCGACCCATTTCCTTCAAACTCATCCCGTAGTTTTTTTGCATTGGTCAATTGTCCATTATGGGCAATTGCCACTTTACCCCGATAATAATCCACCAGCATCGGCTGTGCATTTTCAATATTGCTCGAACCAAAAGTAGAATATCGCACATGCCCGATCGCAACAGGGTTTTTTAAGGATTTAAGCATACGGGCATCCAGGGCGTCACTGATCAACCCCATTCCTTTACGGCAAATGATATCTTTGCCGTCCGTTGAAGCAATCCCGGCGCTTTCCTCCCCGCGGTGCTGTAAAGAATACAACCCATAATACACCTTCTCCACAGCATCCTCACAACCGTAAACACCAAACAAACCACAATGTTCTTTTATGTAACCCATTTATCTATAAGCCCGTTAAAGTTGTTAAGTATTTTATAAAAATCCTTTTACGAAGTACGAAGTACGAAGTACGAAGTACGAAGTACAAAGTACGATTTACGATTTACTTAATCTGTGTCATCGTTCGACTGAGCTCACGACGAAGTCTGTGAAATCTGTGGTTTCCTTTTTATTAATTTACGATTTACGAATCCTCCCTCCCTCTGGGGGGGTTGTGGGGGGTCGTCTTACGATTCCTTTGAAATTCCATACACGAACCAGTATTATATAAAATATTGCTTAAAATGAGGAAAAAGAGAAAAACGCTGTTCTTTAAGGCTGACATTTTTCCGTGCAGGGCAGGAATTGTGGCATTGGAATGTTATCCTCTGCACAATTGTTTTTTTAAACAATAATCAGTTTTGTTTCATTAATATGCGTCAATTTGTTTTGAAGATTGTTCACTAAGAGAGGTAAATAATTGAATTTTTCGGCAGGTTTGGTAACGAAAAGAAATTATATCAAACATACGTTTAGTGTCAATATTATAATTATGTCTCAGGAGCGGGTACATGGAGAATAGTACGATAAAATATAAAAAAAGGTTTTCGGATGTCCTCCTGTATGTCATAATAAGCCCCACGCTTGTGCGGAAAAACGGAGGAAACATACTGCAGGAAGTTATCCGGGGCGGCGCAGATGCGGTACAACTCAGGGAAAAAACAATGCCAGACAATGAATTCCTTGCCATTGCAAAAGATTTCAGGGAAATAACCGGACAAACAAATACACTATTTATCGTAAATGACCGGGCAAAAATCGCCGGCAAAGTGAATGCAGATGGATTACATATCGGGCAAACAGATATGAACATCAATAACGCACGCAAAATGATTGGAAATGACAAAATAATCGGACGTTCCACACACAACATAGTCCAGGCGCGCCTGGCAGAACAGGAAGGCGCTGACTATATTAGCGTTGGTCCCTTATTTTATACCGCCACAAAATCCCATGAACCCCCCGTAGGCCTACGCTATTTGCAGCAAGTCCGTCAGGAAATTTCTATCCCTTTTGTTGTGATTGGCGGCATTACTGCCAACAATGCGGTTGAAATAATACATGCGGGCGGAAACAGGGTTGCTCTCTG
>MHYI01000075.1:6706-7611 GCA_001828295.1 Planctomycetes bacterium RBG_16_41_13
TTTACAGGTGAAAAAACCGGAAAATATTTCACCATTGATGTTTTTTCCGCCGTCACGAAATGCGGGAATGAAGATTTCAATACAAGGCTGGGACAATAACATAAGTATCTGTTTTTTAAACAATTAAAAAATATTTTAAACCAGATGACAAGGCAATACCCTGCCGGTACTATTTAAGGCATTCTATTTGCTCAACTATTTTGATATTATTTTTCTTGGTGTAGGGTCGAAGCATTTACTATAAACTGTCATAAATACATTCATACCCAAACTGGCAAATGCTTCGCCCCTACTTTACCGGTACGATTTTACCTTAATAAGGAATACGCCATGCGGAAATTTTTATTTTTACTTTCTCTGTTATCTTTTACGCTCTTAACCTCCCTTGGTTGTGAAAGCATTATGAAATCTTCGCTTTCCACGGAACCTCCCCCCCCTCCTCCAAAAAGCAGTGGTTATCTTACAGAAGGGGCTACCGTAAGAATAGATACCGGCTACAAAACCAATAGACTCTCTGTCCTGGAACAGCTTGATCAGGCAAATAAAGACCTTATAACAGAAAAAGAAAAGGCCGCTTCACTCGAAAAAGAAATAGCAGAACAAAGGGAAATTCGCAAGATGCTTGAATACAGGATGGAAGAAAACGAGCGGCAATTGCAGTTTCTGGAAACACTTCAACAGGAAAATGAACAACTGAGAAAACAACTTGTGAACGCCCAGGCGCCTTATGAGGATAAAATTAAAGCACTGACTCTGGAATTGGCCAGGTCAAGGCTAGAGGAAACAAAAGCAAAACAAGAGCTTGTTGGCCTAAAAATAGAATTACTGGTGGATAAAAAGAAAGGCCAGTAAATGTCGTGTAAATCTCTTTAAAAATAGTGTAGGGTGGACTGAACAATCGGCAA
>MHYI01000075.1:7636-7709 GCA_001828295.1 Planctomycetes bacterium RBG_16_41_13
CAAATTGCAGATTGGAGATTGGAGATTGTGGACTGTGGATTGCCGACTGTGGATTGTAAACAGCCACTACTTT
>MHYI01000075.1:7733-8218 GCA_001828295.1 Planctomycetes bacterium RBG_16_41_13
TGTATCGTAGAATCAGCGTCAGTCTCATATTTTTAATCCTTTTTTCCGGTTGTTTAAGCAGCCCCAAAATCACCAGGTATTCAGGATTGAGCTATAACAAATCCGATGAATTAAGAGTAACCCATTTACAACGGGTATTGCTTTTGCCCTTTGAATACACCATCGACCGGGAAGCCGTTATCGATGAAATTGCAGAGGCATTTTCTGTAGAGCTAAGGAAAATAGGCAGATTTGAAGTCATTGTGCTTGAAGGAAATGCAAAAATGTTATCGGAAAATAAGATATGGGATAAAGGGTCTATCAACCTCAACACTGTATTGCAATTAAGGAAAAAATACGACGTTGACGCCATTGTTTTTGGCGCCATTACTCATTACCGTCCGTATGAACCAATGCTGCTTGGTGTTAAAGCAGGAATGGTTTCCACT
Organism: Planctomycetes bacterium RBG_16_41_13; assembly: GCA_001828295.1. The sequence goes on from MHYI01000075.1 coordinate 8,162, forward strand.
GATACCGGCACCGTTTTATGGAGTGCGGACGGTGTATATGACAGCAACGAAAATGAA
>MHYI01000076.1 GCA_001828295.1 Planctomycetes bacterium RBG_16_41_13
ATAATGTGTTCAGAAGTATCATCTGCAAATTGGTTACTGAATATTGGCCACTGGCTTGTTACAAGAGAACTACCTGTACCACCAATCTGAAGGGCAATTTTGTTATGCTGTGCAATATAGGTTAAATTATTCCATAGTTCTTCAGTGATGAATGGGATAAAGGGGTGCAGTAAATGTAACGTTTTGCCGAATATAATGGCAAGAGTTGTTTGAGCATTTTTTTTATCGATTCTATTGTTAGCATTGTTTAAGCGATGTTTAACCATTTCCAAATACCAGTCACAGAATGTATGCCACGTGAAATCATACATTTTCATTGCAGCATCGTTAAATTTATATTGGTCTAAAGAAGCAGTGCATTCTTCAATTGTGGTATTTAAACGGCTATGAATCCATTTATCTTCAAACGGAAGTGTTGTTACATCATAGGGTATTTCTTCGGGGTTTTCTTCATTTAGGCTCATAAATATGAAGCGCGCCGCATTCCAAAGCTTATTGGTGAAATTTCTCCCCATCTCGAATTTGCTTTCAGATAGTTTTACGTCCTGCCCTTCTGTGGTAAGTATGATAATTGAGAAACGCACGGCATCCGCTCCATGACGGTCAATCATGAGAAGCGGGTCTATGCCATTGCCCAGTGATTTGCTCATTTTTCTTCCCTGTTCGTCGAGAATTGTTCCGTGAATATATACGTGCGAAAAAGGAACCTGTTTCACCATTTCAATTCCCATCATAACCATGCGCGCCACCCAGAAATAGATAATGCCTCTATCGGTAACCAGGGTTGATGTCGGGTAGTAATATGCTAATTCCGGAGTTTCTTTGGGCCAGCCTAATGTTGAAAAAGGCCATAGTGCCGAACTAAACCATGTATCAAGAACATCCTCGTCCTGTTTCAGGCGGGGACTGTTGCATTTTGTGCATTGATTTATATCCTCAGTTGAAACGGAAATAGCACCACAGTCGTCACAATACCATGCAGGTATGCGGTGTCCCCACCAGATTTGCCTTGATATACACCAATCTCTTACGTTATCTAACCAGCTTAAATAAACTTTTTCCCAGCGTTCCGGGTAAAAAGTGACTGATTTGTTTAAGCTCGCTTGTATTGCGGCATCTGCAAGGGGGCGCATTTTAACAAACCATTGATTCGAAAAATACGGTTCAATGACGGTTTGGCATCGGTAACAGTGGCCTACGGAATGTTTGTGAGGGATAATTCTATCGATGTGTTTTCTTAATTTTAAATCTTCAACCAATGTGTTTCTGCACTCAAAACGGTCCTGTCCGTTGTAGTCTCCGGCATTAATATTCATTGTTCCCGCTTCGTCCATGACAACAATTGAAGGCAGGGCATGCCGCATGCCTATTGCAAAGTCATTTGGATCATGTGCGGGAGTTACTTTTACTGCTCCTGTACCGAAAGAAGGACTAACAAAGTCGTCTGCAACAACAGGCAGTTCCCTGCCCAATAGAGGCAGCAGGAGGATCTTGCCTATAAAATCTCTGTAACGGTCATCCTTTGGATTAACCGCCACGGCAACGTCACCAAGCATGGTTTCAGGCCTTGTTGTTGCCACCACGATATGTTGTTGTGGATTTTCCTTAAAAGAATATTTGATATGCCATAGATGTCCTTCGTGTTCTTCATGTTCAACTTCATCATCGGCCAGGGCCGTGCGGCACCTTGGGCACCAATTTATCATGTACTTGCCTTTATAAATCAGCCCCTTGCGGTAAAGTCTTACAAATGTTTCTTTTACTGCAGCGGAAAGGCCTTCATCCATGGTAAATCGCTCTCTCTGCCAGTCACAGGAACTCCCTAGTTTTTTTAATTGTTGAATAATGGTGGAGCCATATTGCTGTTTCCACTTCCAGACCTCTTCTATAAAACGTTCACGTCCTATATCCTGGCGTTTAATATTTTTTGAAGAAAGTTCCCGTTCAACTACATTTTGTGTTGCAATTCCCGCGTGGTCTGTACCCGGCATCCAAAGCACATTAAAGCCCTGCATTCTTTTCCATCGGATTAAAATATCCTGAATTATATTATTGAGAGCATGGCCCACGTGAAGGACGCCAGTGACATTTGGGGGGGGGATAACAATAGTGTAGGGTTTTTTTGAAGACGATGGTTCACTGTGGAAAAAACCGCTTTCTTCCCAAAAGCGGTACCATTTATCTTCAACATCTTTTGGACTGTAATGTGATGGTAAATTGTTTTCCATTTCGTAGCAAAAATGTTGAATAATTATCTTTGTTTTAAAAGCTGTGAGGGTTTTTTCGAGTTTGTCTTATAAAGCAGGATCAAAGTTGTTTTGCTTCATATTCTTTAATAAGTTTATATTCTATGCTGTCGACAAGCGCTTGCCAGCTTGCTTCAATAAGGTTTTCTGATACGCCAACAGTACTCCAGACGTTTTCTTTATCCTTTGATTCTATGATTACCCTTACTTTTGCTGCTGTTGCACTGCGGGGATTTATCACCCTTACCTTATAATCGAGAAGTTTCATGTCCTTTAAAACGGGATAAAATCTCTCCAATGCTTTTCGTAATGCAGTATCTAATGCATTTACAGGACCAGATCCTTCACTGGCGGTGAGTTCCTGTGTGTTATTGACATTTATTTTAACGGTAGCTTCCGTTATCGGTAAACCATTTTCTCTTTTTTCGACAATTACCCTGAAACCTTCAAGTTCAAAGAATGATTTATATTTTCCAGTTTTCTTTCGTACCAGCAATTCAAAGGAGGCTTCCGCTGATTCAAGTTGATATCCTTCGTTTTCAAGATTTTGCACTTCTTCGAGGATCGACCTTAAAAGAGCGGTATCGTGTGTTAAATTAAATTTTTCTGTTTTGGAAAGAATTGTAGCACTTCCTGAAAGTTCAGAGATCAATATTTTTCTTTTGTTACCGACCGATTCAGGATTTATATGTTCGTAAGTAACCTTGTTTTTTTGAATTGCATTGATATGTAAACCGCCTTTATGCGCAAAAGCGCTTGTCCCGACAAAAGGTTGATTTGTGCGAAACAACAAATTTGCGGTTTCATAAACGTAGCGTGATATTTCCGTCAATTTCTTAAGGCCATCGTTATGTAAACAGTGGTACCCCATTTTTAAAACCAGATTAGGGATTACGGAACAAAGATCCGCATTGCCACATCGCTCGCCAATGCCATTGATTGTTCCCTGTGCCTGCCTCACCCCTTTGTTTACTGCCATAATGGTATTTGCAATTGCAAGGTCACCATCGTTGTGGGCATGAATACCTAATATGCATTTATTGCTTTTTCTGACTTCTTCTACAATGGTTGCAATTTCGTCAGGCAAACTACCACCATTGGTATCGCATAAAACTATTACGTCTGCGCCTGCGGAACAGGCTTCATTAATAACTTTCAACGCATACCCGCGGTTGCTTTTGAATCCGTCAAAAAAATGTTCCGCATCAAAAAAAACCTCACGATTCCTGGATTTAAGAAATGAGATAGTATCCGTTACCATTTTTACATTTTCGTCTAACGTAGTTTTTAAAACATCGGTGACATGAAAATCCCAGCTTTTTCCCACAATAGTCACTACAGGGGTTTCGGCAAATAGAAGGGCATTCACATTTTTATCTTCTTCTGTGCGCACCCCAACTTTTCTTGTGCTGCCAAAAGATGCGATTTTGGAATGTTTTAAAGATAAAGATTTTACTTCTTTAAAGTACGATTCGTCCTTCGGATTGGCAATAGGAAACCCGCCTTCTATAAAATCTATACCCAATTCATCTAATTTGACGGTTATTGCTAATTTGTCCTGTAACGAGAAGGAGACCCCTTCTGCCTGGCTTCCGTCACGTAACGTTGTATCGTAGATAAAGATTCTATCCATAATTAGTGTTGTTGTTACAATTTTTATTGACAAAAAATACCCCCATTTTCTATAGCAAAAAAAGAAAAATGGGGGAAGGTTTTTAGTGTGCCGGGTGAGAAAACTAAATGATTAACTAAATAGAGCGATTAGTTATGTAAATGCTTAATAAATATATAATTGGCTATAATATGTTGCATAAATATAAGTTACAATGAGGTTAAATGGTATCAATGATAAAATATATTGTCAAGTTTAAAAGGCTAACGAGGTTTCTCTCTACATTTTATATGTTGGTGTTCGTTTTCCAGCAAAGTGTTTTTTTGTTTTTAATCAAGGGTTTGAAGAAAAATTTGTTTTCTTAATTGACCAAACTATGGATATTTTTTACAATATGTGTCTTTATTATGCCAGTCAAAATGAATGCAAAAAACTATGGAGGAAAAGACTTTGCACACTGAACAAAAACAAAAAAACAGCCATTCTGTGCCTCACGGCCATGGTGGTCATCCAGAAACAATCAGACAGACATATGATCGTATGAAACATGATACATCAGGCAAATCTGCAATTGAATATATGAAAAATATGAAAAATCAGTTAAGGCTTGTGTTTTGGGAGACTACTGTCGGTTGTAATCTGGAGTGTATACATTGCCGCAGGCTGGATGTAAGTACCACTCTTGCAAAAGACGATATGTCTACAAAAGAAGCCTTTGAATTTGTTGATGCTATAGTGGAAACGGGCAACCCAATTTTGGTATTGAGCGGAGGAGAGCCTCTCTTTCGGCCGGATATATTCGATATCGCAAAACATGCGGTAAGCAGGGGGCTGAGCGTGGCACTGGCGACAAATGGCACACTTGTCGAAGACGATGTGGCCAGAAAGATTGTTGATGCGGGCATTGCCAGGGTTTCTATCAGCTTTGATGGTGCAGATGAAAAGACGCACGACAATTTTCGAAAAATACCCGGTTCGTTCAAACGTTCGATGGAAGGTTTTAAAAGATTGAAAAATCTGGGCATGAGTATGCAAATAAATTGCACGATTGCCAAGCATAATGTTGAACAAATAGATGATATGTACAAATTGGCTTTAGATCTAGGCGCTGATGCGCTGCATGTTTTTATGCTGGTGCCTGTGGGTTGCGGGGTTCAGATTGCGGATGATCAAATGCTTCATCCAGCCAAATATGAAGAAGTACTTAATCACTTCTATGATTTATCAAAAGAAGCAAAAATCCAGACGAAGGCTACCTGTGCGCCTCATTATTTTCGTATCATGAGAGAACGGGCAAAAGAAGAAGGGATTACAATATCTCCCCAAACCCATGGTATGGCTGCGATGACGAAGGGGTGTTTAGCGGGTACCGGCGTTTGTTTTGTTTCCCATAA
>MHYI01000077.1:0-266 GCA_001828295.1 Planctomycetes bacterium RBG_16_41_13
ATACTTTCCTGATAATCCATACTCACCGCATCAGAATGAAGACCCACGTGTACAACATGCATATCACCAGTTCCTTGTTTCAAATTCATATGAACGATGAGACGTATCCTTAGACATCCCATGCTCGATTAACTTCCAGTAATCCTGCTCCTTTTCATAGGTAATTTTGTAAGAATAATCGACCATTCTCCACCGCCAGAAAAAGAAATGCGAAATGCCAGTCACAAATATATCAAGACGCCTGGACTTAGGGTCTACATCTTCAA
>MHYI01000077.1:326-1203 GCA_001828295.1 Planctomycetes bacterium RBG_16_41_13
ACTTTTTGCCTTCTTTATAATCCGCATCCAATTTTGCCACATGTTCCATAATTTCAGGATAATATGTGTCGAGATGTTTTTCGCCAGTATCTGTCATTAAAAACACTTCAATGGGAACTAATATTGGCTGGTCTATGGTATTCCCAAGATTGTAAAACCATATGATGTATCCGACCTCTCCGCCTGTACCTTTATTATGTATATAGGTTTTGGGCGCATTCCACGAAAAATCAAGCTGGGAGGCGCTGGAAACTCTGACTATGCTTAGTAAAAGTAGTAGCAGTCCGAAAATGGAAATTTTTATTTTCACCGAATTACTCCTTCTTTTTTATTACACGAATTTGTTCTTTCTTGGTCTTTTTTGGCTCTACAACTAGCAATCTTGTTGCCTTGTAAATATAATCACCCATTGGTGTGTCGTCATTATTGGCTTCGATACCCATCGCATAAAACCTTACCGGATTGGCCACCCAGAAATCCGCAGGAGGCGCCTGCCATTTTACATGCCAGAATTTCTGTTTTATCCCCTTTTTCGTATGTGTTGCAAAGCGGCCCCCGGCTTCTACCTGTGTATCCTCATCGTCCCCAACGTTAATAAAGGTACCAACCAATCGATTGAAATAGGTGTCCTGCGCAGTAATTTGAAATCCATGAAAATCCGTATTCGTCTGTTTAAAAGATACCAGGATATCCACAGTCTCACCTGGCGCACATTTGTCTAACACAAACAACATAAACTTAGCCTTACCAGAACTAATGGGGTACTGATAATGACATCCTAAATTACCGCAGGTATACCAACCGGGAGCAGCAAATAATACGTTAAATTTATCAATCCCGGCGCCAAGACATGCTATAGGCGCACCGTCTGAACGAG
>MHYI01000077.1:1215-5948 GCA_001828295.1 Planctomycetes bacterium RBG_16_41_13
TGCAAACTATGCCTGATGAAAACATACCCAGAATAATTATAAAACAAATGCCCCTTAATCTAACTTTCACATTTTTAATCCTTTTTACCAGATAATGTTGATTTAATCAGATCTATACCATAACTTACCGGCACACCAAAATTAGATCCACGAAATCCAGGGAAGACCCCGTAATTAACCCCGATAACCTTTCCTTTATTATTAAAAATAGGTCCCCCGCTGCCTCCAGCGGTGGTTTGCGCATCGTATACAATCCTATTTTGCATAATATCGCTTAAATGCCCTTGTGTTGAAAGCGGCCTGACCAGACCCCAATTTGATAATTCCTGCACCAAAGGAACGAACGGCATGTTAAAAAGTTGCCTTACAATCTCCGGGTCTGCCTTTGCAAAAATAGCCCCCACCCCGGCTGGATATCCTAACAATATTATGGGTTCGCCTACCACAGCACCGCGTCCTGTATAGTCTAATGCGAGAACGGGGATTTTTGCGCCTTGCATATCTATGCGAAGCAATGCAACATCTGCCTCATCAGATATTTTCTCTACCTTCAAAGGAAACGGTTCTTTAATACCGGGGAAAAATGCCCTGAATACCTCAAACCTCGGCTTTATAGTTGGTCCTAATTGGATATAATAAGGATACGTTTCCATTTCCCACCATGGTTCGGCAATATGACGGTTGGTCAGGATAAATCCATCCGCACTGACCAGGAAGCCGGTACCTGTATATTCATTGATACCCCGTTGCCCCATGCCCATCATCGTAAGAGGCTCGCCAGTCTCTTCATCTAGAAAATAAAAGGTACCCTGTATCAGGCATATTCCGCCACTATAGGTCTTAATTATATTTTCAGCAACGAACCTCTCTACCTCAAGAACACGCACTGTTTCCACTGTCTTTGACAACCTTGTGTATTGGTTATAAAAATATAACACCAAACTACCACCGATGATAAACAAGATAGTTATTATCCCTATCTTAAAGGAATGCGAGGATTGAGTAAAAGCCTCCCACAGTAGTTGCTTAAAAAATGCCGTTGCCGCGTTAAGCCGCCCTCTTCGGGAGGAACGTGCAATACCTAACGAATCTTCCAGCATCTCAGATAAAGGTTTGCACACATCTGCTTCATCCGTTTTAATTCGAAATCGCACCCTGGGCCCACCAGCGCCAAACTCAATCAAATCACCGTCTTTCAGTACAATTTCGTTAATTAATCTATTGTTTACCTGTGTTCCTTTTACACTTCCCTTATCGCGTAATATATAATCGCATTCATTGAGTTGTATTTCGGCATGATGGCTGGATGTGTTTCCGTCGATATCCGGATCAAAACGAAGGGCATTTGAAGAGTCTGTTCCGATAGATATCTTTTCAGAAGCAAAGACTTCCGTATTGCCTCGATGGCTACCTGTTAAATGGACAAAGACGGCCTTCAAACAATGTTTTCCTTATTGTTTTATAAAAATTAGTTACAAAACGAGGCACGAAGTACTAGTAGTTCGTTCTTGAATTAGTATTGCAAATAAAAAAACAGTCGGCAGTCGGCAAACAAAAGGCAAATTGCAGGTTGAAGACTGCCGACTTTATTCAATTATTTGTATTTTTCAGGATTTTCAATCATATGGTTAAGCAATCTACCTATTTCTTCGGAGCGACGATTGTAATCATTGTAAATCGTTTTATTGATATATCCACATTCAAAGGCAAAGTCAAGCCAAACTTGTGTCTCGGTGTTTTCCATGTCAGCATCAGTCATTTTACTTACAAAATGTGCTGGATATAAGCGTTTGCGATAACCCTCTCCAATGCAAGCGCAAACAGAACGGGAAGATTTTCTTATTTGTGATGTCAGCGCATATTGTTCTTCCTTTGGAAAAGTTTTACTTGTATTGAAAATATCCATTCCAAGGGCAAATGCTTTTTTATAAACTGTAAGATTTCGGAATCCTGTTACCATTTGTTCTTAATTTTTTATCGACTGCCGATTGTCAACTGCCGACTTATTACTTATGGAAGATGTAAAAATTTTTGATATGTTATTTCAAAAACGTACTACGATGTACGATTTTAAATCCCAAATCGTAAATCTATATTGTTGCTTCGCAAGCGTTGTGAATTGATACCAATTATACAATGGCAATTTTACAAGGTCAACTTTTTAAGTTTAATTTCTCCTGAATCATCCTGAGCATCTCTGCCGCTTCTATCACATGAGGAACTGTCGTTCTGTCAGCTCCTGTTTTCTCCCATTCTTTACTTTCTGCTATATCAAATGCCCTTGATATGATGAATACGTTTGGATTACATTCTTTTGCAAATCGAATGGCTATTTGTTTGGTCCTCATATCGGGCAACGCTAAAATCAATACTGAGGCTTCATCTACATTCGCCATTTTTAAAATCTCCGGGCTGACTGCATCCCCGTAAATATAAGAACATCCAATCTTTTTTATTTCATCTATTTTTCTCGGATCATGCTCGATTATGAGTATAACGCCCTTTTCTTTTAGCTCTTTAGCCAAATAGCTTCCTGTCCTTCCATAACCACAAATAATTGTATGCCCTCTGAGATTTAATTTTGTTTCGGGATATTCTCTGTAACTCTGCACAGGCTTCCCTTCTGATAAATATTTCACAAAAGGAAGTTTGTTTATTATTTTACAAGCACACCCAGCCCTTCTTGCAAAAAAAGGCGTCGTAAGGATTGTAATCAAAGTAACAGCGATTACGGAAGAGGAAAGTTCTTGCGAGACCTGTCCGTACATTTGTCCTACTGCAAGGAGTATGAATGAAAATTCTCCAATTTGCATAATGAGCAAAGCGACCTTAGCGCTGGTTTCAACGCTATACCCAAATAATTTAATAGTGACAATCGAAGTTGTAAATTTTCCCAGTAGTACGAGCGATACTAAACCTAAAACAAGAGGGATTTCGCTAAAAACCAACATCGGATTGATTAACATGCCCGTAGAAACAAAGAAAATAACAACAAAAATATCCCGGAAAGGTTGTATTTGCACTGATATTTCTGCATTATATTTTGCTTCTGATAACGTAAATCCAGCAATGAATGCTCCTAATGCTACAGTAAGACCTACGGCATAAGTTGACAAAGGGATGCCAACCGCAAGGGCAAATATCGACAAAAGGAACATTTCTCTGTTACGTGATTTTATAATATACGTCAACACCTTTGGCAAAACCATTCTACCCACATATACGATAAAAGATACCAGCAATAAGCTCTCTACGACGGTCATTAACAGGTTTCGTAGGTTTCCTTCCTTGATTGCTTCAAAATTTGATATAAAAAATATCATCATTACAACCATCAAATCTTGCACAATTACAAAACCAGTCGTAATTCTGCCGTGCAAGGTATACATTTCTCCTCGTTCCATAAGTGTTTTCATAACAGTCATGGCGCTGCTGATCGCCAGAATCATTCCCAATAATAAGGAATTATATGTGTTCCAGCCCAAATATTTTGACAGGAAAAACCCCAACGATACCATTACAACAACCTGAACTGCGTTCCCCAGAATGGAAATCTTCCATATCGTCTTTAATTTCGGAAAGTTTAGTTCTACTCCTTTCACAAACATCAATAATGCCACGCCCACCTCTGCCAAGGCCTTTACTTCGTTTAGATTTTTTATCAACTGGAATCCATATGGGCCGATTAATACCCCGGCAAAAATGTAAGCCAGGACAATGGACTGCTTAAATTTGTGTGCAATAAATCCAATGAGAAAGGAAGCGGTTATGATTATTGCGATGTCAATAATTAAAGTAAGTGATTGTAGATCATGCATGTTTATATTTCCACTATAACTACTCAGCATATTGAGTAACTTAATTTTAATAAATAACATATAACAAGAAATAAAAAATGTTTAAGTGCTTTTTTACTTTTTAATTATTCATTTCTTGTTATATGTTATTCATTTCTTTTGTAGTCAAAAATAACGCCTGCTGAGCAGTAACTTTCCACATAAAAAGTAATAGCGCTATCCCAACCTGATAAAAAAATAGCAAAAACAAGTTAGCGCTTATGGGGGTTATGGGAGGGGGTGAACTGTTACGCCTTAACTACGATAACATGCGTCTTTCAGCACGGCTATAAAAGGCAGATTTCTATATTTGTTATTGTAGTCCAATCCATACCCGACAACAAAGTCATCACCGATGTCAAAACAGCAATATTCGGGTTGGATATTAAAGCGTCTCCTGCTTGATCGGTTCAAAAGAACACAGCTTTTGAGAGTTCTGGGTTTGTATTTCCTTATATCATCCAATACCCTTTTCAAAGTGCTTCCCGTGTCGGCAATATCATCGATCACCAACACATGTTTACCCTCTATGTCGATCTTAAATTGACGATTGATCTTTGTTTCTGTCGTTGGGAAAGTAGACTCTCCGTACGTAGCGGCATCGATAGTATCCAGTCTGATAGGAAAAGGAATCAACCGAATCAAATCCGCAAGAAACACAAGACTTCCATTGAGGATCGCAATGATTGTCCACTCTTTGCCTGTATAATCCGAAATCAATGTCTTCGATAATTCAAGGAGTTTATTTCGTATCTGCTCTTCGCTGATTACAATCTTCGCAATATCTTTTTCCACTTCATCTATCCTCCATTTAATTCAATTGTATAGGAATTTTCATTTTTTTAAGCGGGTTATACGATGTATGGCATAGAGAATCCCCCTTAGAAAAGGGGGTTA
>MHYI01000077.1:5983-7479 GCA_001828295.1 Planctomycetes bacterium RBG_16_41_13
TAAGGGGGACTTAAACGGAATAACTTGTTTAGTTTTATTATTTCGATTTATGGGTACTATGGGCTTTAATTAGTTTCTTTGCACGAAAGGTTAGATACCAACTGATGCCTATCGCTATAGGTACAAAAATGGCTTTTAATGTGGTTACTGAGATGTTAATGACGTGACTAGCCTCCAAACTTTCAAAGACAAAACCAAACAAATGAATGGTATAGTACGAAAGAACTATCACCGATAAACTTTCTACTGTACGTTGCATCATTATCTGTGTCTTTGTCGTTTCATCCACGCTCCGTTGAAGTTCCAGGCTCTGCTCCTGCAAAATGAGGTCTATTTTTGTGCGCAACATGGTAATCAAATCCCCCATTTCTCTCCGTATGCCATCGATACGAATAAATAATCGCTGGTATTGATCCCCAAGAGTATCCGCCTTTTCCAAAAAAAATCTGGAGAGCGTCGGATAATTAAACCCACCTTCGCTTTCCCCCCAATCCTTAAATATTCTTCGTATCACATCCCTTTTCAAGAGTGTGTCGTTCATACGATGCCGCGATTCCTCAGCAATGCCAGAGATATCACCAAAGTTATTGCTTAATCCATGCAGCCACCCTTTTAGCGCTTCTGGAAGGGATTTTGGTAAATTCATACTAATGATACGCATCTTGGACACAATGGTAGATTCTAAAATATCCAGTTTGTCCATTGCTAAAATATATCGTTGTCTTTCCACACTCAATAGTTGATAATTTGTTTCCAATGCAACAATCTCTTCGACAATCCTATCGAACATCTGATCATCCCGTGATATAACAAACGTATCTTTCCCCGTTCCCTCCACCTCAAAACCTGCTGCAACTTTGTACTTGTCATAAACATGGCTCATATATCTTTGTCCGGGCAAAAGGAGTTGCAAGTCTTCTTTGGTGTAAGCCACGCCCGGCACAATCAGGTAACACTCAAAGAGCTTGTTTTTATGTTCAGGAACATTTATTTTTTGAAATAGTTTTTCTCCATTCAATAATTTTTCATTAACCGACTCACCTGCAATTTGATATGTATATACTTCAGTATCCTGTCTCAGTTTTATAATACACTTCGTATCGTCAATAATCTTACTTACACAAGCTGTATCTTCATTCCACTGAACAGCCGAAACCTGTGCATCCAGGCTACTAGCCATTCTTAAAAAGCCGTCTCTCGCTCTATTTTTATCAGATGCATCCTGCATAAAACCAACGACCTTTATGTGAGTTTTAAGCAGGATTGCAGGCGCTTCAGCCACAATCTCGGAAACTTTCTCTGCAACATATACTGCTCTCTTTTCTCCAAGTTCACTTCTTTCCCTTGAATCAGATACATACTGGGGGAAAGATGTGCCGCCTGAAACGTAACGATCCGATACAAACAATGAGCAATAACACCTGCCGTTCTTTTCAACGTCCAAAAAACAATAAGAACACGGGCAGACAATGTCGCAATCCAATTGATATTTTCCC
>MHYI01000077.1:7495-7977 GCA_001828295.1 Planctomycetes bacterium RBG_16_41_13
GACACGCCTTATACCCATAGCGTCTCTCGTTTTTAGCCAGTCCCACAAGAATTTCTTCAACTACCTTTTCATCAGGATTAATTGTATAACCGTGACTTTCTGCCTCTCGTAACAACCATTCTCGCATTTTTTGGATAGCTTCTTGGTGCTCTTTATCCTCTAAAGAAAAACCGCCCCCGACACCACGTTCTTCTAATTTAATACTTTCGCGTTCTTCTTTTTGGGAAGGTAACTTTAATAACTGGCGCAGCCTCGACTCGTGGAAACCAATTACACAAGTACCATCAATATAGGTTACGGGAAATGATCGTTGTTTACTGAGATGATACGACTCGGCAATAGCTTTTTCCTGCTCGGTTCCGGACAACAAATCTACAACAATGGATCTGTAATTTACTCCATGTATTTTTAAAAATGTCTCAACCTTATCACACCAATGACAGGTTGATATTCTGTACACCCTTACATCCATATTTTTTTGT
>MHYI01000078.1 GCA_001828295.1 Planctomycetes bacterium RBG_16_41_13
TCTTCAACTCCCTTTACCCCTTTTTTAAACTCGACAATTCCCTTCCCCAAGGATTTCATTACCTCGGGAAGTCTTTTCCCAAAGATAAGAATTGCCACAATCAGGATAATAATCCACTCCCAACCACCTGGCATACCAAACATATCAATAACTCCTTCTATAAAAATTTAACGTCAGTAAAATATACTATCAGACTATTAGAAATCAATATATTTATTTTCAAAAGTACTTTAGAAATATCGTTTATTAAATATTTTATCATATAAACACATTTCACATTTTCTTGATCATTTCCGTAATGGCCTTAATTCCCGAAGTGCACTAACCAAAAAAGAGATATCTTCCGCCATATCTACCTGAAAAGCCATTTGTTTGTTCAGAATCGGGTGGAAAAATTCAATTCTGTGTGCATGAAGCGCCTGCCTTTCAATTATTGATTCTTCGTCAGGAAACCTTTCCTTGCCGAGCAAATCCGAGCGAAAACAAGCATCGTATTTGCTGTACATTTCATCTGCAACGACCGGATGCCCTATTGCCTGCATATGAACACGAATTTGATGTGTTCTACCCGTCTTTGGCATTACCTTCACCAACGTATAGCCTCGAAAACGCTCAATTACCTCGTAAACGGAAGTTGCGTTTTTTCCAGTATCCCTTCTTACCGCCATCTTTTGTCTGTCAACTCTATGCCGTCCTATCGGCATATTTATTTCATTAGAATCAAATGCCACCTCGCCCTCTACAACTGCAAAATACTCCTTTTTCACAAGTCTTTTCTCAAACTGCATTGCAATGTGGGAGTGTACTGCATCGCTTTTTATTACAAGCATTACTCCGCTTGTATCTCTATCCAACCGGTGAACGATACCCGCTTTCAGGGGTCCATTAATCTGAGAGAGATTTTGGCAATAAAAAGTAACTGCATTCACAAGAGTACCGGAAGGATGCCCTCCCGCAGGGTGTACTACCATATCATATGGTTTGTTAATCAGCATTAAATAATCATCTTCGTAGATGATATTCAGAGGGATGTCTTCCGGTGTAATTTTGGTTTCTTCCGGCACAGGAACGGTAGCGGAAATCACATCGCCTATTTTTATGAAATAACTGCTTTTGACAACGCTTCCATTTACTACAATCGCGCCCTCTTTTACGAGTTTTTGTATATAGGTCCTCGAAAAGTCTGGAAAACGGGAAGAAATATATCTGTCTATTCTTTTGCTTTCACCTACCCTCTTTATTTCCAATGTTACTTCTTTAACGTGTGTCAGGCGTTCCTGCCGCATCATATTCATTTGATTACCGATAAACGGTACCGCGAAAGAGACGCCCAAATACTGTCGGGATCTGCCTCCACTGCGTTGTTGTAATTGCGAATGGCATTATCCTTTTGGCCTAATTTATCGTAGCAACGGCCTGCGTCCCACCCCTGTTGCGCTAAAAGAAAAACCTTATTCGACAGCAGGTTGTCATTAAATTGATTACCGGCTTCCTCTAAAAGTCCTTTTTCTTCATATGCATATCCCAGCGATTGTTTCACCAGGAAAGCAATTGGATGACCGCTGTATCTTTGCAAAAAATCATTAAAAGTACGAATCGCTTCATCATAGTTTTTCAACTCATAATAAACATTGCCCTTCTGAAATAATATCCATGGCATTGTGCCGGAAGACGCCAAAGCCTCCTCGATGTATTCGAATGATTCAATGGCATTGTTCAATGCCTCATTTTTATCTTTTTCGGTTTTCCCTGCCTGAGCAGCCATTGTAAGATCGCTATTGATTCTCCACATACTCTGCCACGCGGTTTCATCTTTTCTGGACTTTGCTTTAACGAAAGTGACCGTCCCCGCTGCAATAGAAACGGCAACCGCAATGCCTACGCCAATAAAAATTTTATATTTATTTAACACCCCAAGTATATCAGATTTTATTTCAGTCATTTTTCTTTCTCTTTTATAAATCAATTAAAGTTTCTGCTTCCCTAAAAATATTTTCAATATCATCACCGTCCAAACCTGCCGCACGAATTATCAATTCAGCATACGCGCGGTCCAACAAATCACCAGGAGCATGGGAATCTGAACCTATAACAAGCTTTGCCCCCACCTTTTTTGCCATTTTAGCGACATGGCCATTTGCGTACGCATGGCCTTTCCTGCCGGATATTTCAAGCCTTACCCCCTTCTCCTTCGCCAAACGAACATCGTCCGCAGAAATAAGCCCGGGATGCGTCAAAATATCGGCGCCCGCCTCTATTGCTGCCCTGTTTGTACCGGGAAGAACGGGCTCCGTAATTGTCTCTCCATGAACCAAAACAATGCACGCACCCAACTCTCTGGCTCTCTGCACCATTAATTTTATATGTTCCAGCCTGACATGCGTTAATTCAACCCCTACGCACACCTTCATCCTGGTAGTAGGTGCTATTTGCTGACATGCTTTTAATACATTAGGTATTACAATATCAATATTGGAGTAATCTGCATGATCGGTAATGGCCAGGCCCCGGAAACCTTTTACCTCACAACGGCGGATAAGCTCGGAAGGCAAGAGTACACCATCGGAAAATAGCGTATGTGTGTGCAAATCAATCATAAGTATTTTTAATGCGCCCGAGACGATTCGAACGTCCGACCTACGGTTTAGGAAACCGTTGCTCTATCCTTCTGAGCTACGGGCGCATTAGTATATAAGTCACTGCTTAACAATAAATTACAGTATTTACTAATCGAAATATTCTTATGCAATTTCTTACAATATGTTGCTACTTTTTGCATGCATTTATTATCAATAATTCTTTCCAGGCCGCTACAAAATTTCAATCGTGATTATATTAACAAAATACTCATGGAATTTGAAACTGAAAAATGATGCGGTAGAAAAATATATCAAATATCCTGTTGTAAATTTTACTGCAAGACATCAAAAATAACACTTTAAAAATGGTAACATTTTAGTTTTTTTTGAAAAAGTAGGGGCGAAGCATTTGCCAGTTTGGGTATGCACGCATTTATGACAATGTATAACAAATGTTTCGCCCCTACACTATGCTTGTTAAATGAAAGCAGGAACTTCCAAGGTACGTGCGTTCCCCAGTCTGCGGAACTTGGGAACGAGAATGATGTTAGGCCTTCGTCGATTTTTCCGATGTAGAGTGAAGCGCCACTTCGCTCGTGACGAAGCAATCGCTTCGTCCTACAACTTTGAAATTTCATAACAATTTAGTTTTTTGATGCGGCAAACAGCGTAATTATTGAAATTTTTCAAAAAACTAAATTGTTACAAAGATCGGGAAAAAGAATAATACATCCCTCTCTTTCACCTGAGAATACCATGTTATAACCAAAAGCATTTATTTTTAAAAAATTTAATACAGCATCTTAATGCTGATAGGGCGGGAGGCACGGACAAACAATGTTCGTCCGTGCCTCTCTTGCAATGAATTTTATTTAATTAGTTTTTAAGGACAAACAGGAGGGGATAAGCATGAAGTCACTGGATAAACCGCCAGAGAAATAACCATACGCACACAAGACGCCGACCTTATAGCTGTAAATCCTGTCATTCGTGGACAAATCCCAAAAACTTTCGGCTAGGCAATGTACAGACAGTATATCACAAAAAAGACTGCTGGGCGCGTAGGAGGCTTCGATACTTCAACTCTTCAAGAAAGGGGAAAACCGCCGAGATGTTTCACTGTACACCTACTCAATCGTCAATCGAACAGAGGTCATTCTTTCTTGCGCTGGAAAATGCCGCGAATGGCGTCGGTTGCACCTTTGCCAACGTCGCCGGCCCCTTCGAGTACGCCTTTACCCACGCCTGTACCGTGCTTAAACAGTTCGGTTCCCACGCCCAACAAGCCCTTGCCCAGGTCGTTGATCATATCTAGCGGCAGCAGGTCTTTGCCCTGTTCCATTACACTCCTGGCGATCGCCACTAAAATAAGACCAGTCAATTGGGCAACATTAATATCTTCTTCGGTTCCGAGATTGGTCAGCGTAATCGGCGCAACACGCAGCCGAACAGTGTCGGCCTGTCCGGGTATCGGCAACAGTTTGGCCTCAACAGTCACGCCGTTGATCTGAAGTTCCTTGATGCGAAGATTTTTGCCAGGTTCGTCCGGGGCGTCGTCCTTGGGCAGATTGTTGAGGATCTGCTGAAGATTGTTGGTCACTCCTTTTTGTTCGATGGTCAGGTAGACATAATCCAGTTGGATTTTTTTAACCTCCACCGTATCGCTCAAGAGAGTACGAATATTAACGGAAACATAAGTATTGCCAACCTTCAGCATATTGGGATGCTGATAGCCTTCCGGGTTATCGACGATGAGGTTTTTTAAATTCAACGTTCCGCCGAAAATCGACAGCGATACATCGTCAAGATGTACCCCAACCTGCATCGATCGTTCGGCGCCGGCCTCGATCCCCACCTTCAATGCGCGGTCGCCGAACAGCTTGGTAAGCAGCGCAACAACCGCGATCAAAACAACCAGCGCCACCAGAACCGATATCAGAATTTTGGGTCCCTTTTTCATTTTTTTCTCCCGTAAAATTAGTGTTTTTTTGCAGCAACGCCTCTTAATCTTCAACACCAAGCGATTTGACCTTGTAGGCGGCCGCATATGCCTTTTCCATAACCTTCTAACCGATAATACAAAATAGCCCAGTGCATTATACACGGCGCCATTGTTCAGTTCAAACGATACCTCACTTGAAAACTCAACCATCGCCAGCTTGTGCTGCAACTGGAGGGTCAGGGTAACGCCGGGATTGGTGTGCCTTTAATGTATATAGAATACCTGCGTGGTTGAAAATACCACCCCTGCAAGCATAATCCTAGTGATAAATAATTTCAGTAAATTATCGCAAATATGGAAGACAAAATTACTGTTGTCCAAAAGAAGGCCACTCAGGGCATAGGCTTCAGTATTTGTGGAATACTGCCAGCAAAAGGAAGGGTTAAAATCGATTGCAGAATTTAAGTAACGCCAGGCTTGTAAATTTGGTATGTATTTTTGCCCTTTGCCTTGGAAAGATACATGGCAATATCTGCCTGTTTGAACAGGCTTTCTGAATCATTTGCGTAAAGAGGGAAGATGGTGATGCCTATGCTGGCAGTAATGTGAAGTTCGTGCTTCTCAATAAGAAAAGGCAGGCGTAATGCCTCCAGTATTTTCTGCGCAAACAGAGCGGCATCTTCTGTCTGAGTAAGATCTGGTATGACGATTATAAATTCATCGCCACCCATACGGGCAATCGTATCTCCTTCCCGCGAACATTGCATTAACCGTTCTGCTACAGCCTTGAGTAATAAATCACCTATTTGATGCCCGAAGGAGTCGTTGATCATTTTAAACCCATCCAGATCAAGCATTATAATTGCAACCATATTTTCACTGCGAATTGCATGTGCCATGGCTACTTTTAATCGGTCATGGAGGAGGTTCCGGTTGGGTAATTTAGTAAGGGCATCATGATACGCCATGTGGCTGATGAGTTTTTCCGACTCAACACGCGCCATTGCATTCCCGAAAATCTCCGACAGGATATTGAACAATGTCACATTATCTTCAGACCATTGGCCGGTAGACTTTACGTTGTCAAAACCAATAAATCCAAGTAGTTTTTTCTCCATATATATTGGCAGGAGCAATATTGACTTAATAGATTGTCTCTCAAATTCAGCTCTTTCTGCGATTGCTTCATTGGGCATTTTAGAAACATCCTCCACATAAACGACTTTGCCTTCCTGTAAGTTTTTTATTACCCAGGGGAATGCAATCACAGGAATATTCTGAAGGTTATTTATTTCAGAGGTGACTCCCGAATCACACCATTCATGCGTATTATCTACAACAGAACCGTTGTCCCGTAGCTGAAAGAGGTATGCCCTTCCTGCTTTGCACAGCAGTCCTGCATCTTGCAGAGAAGCATTAACAGCGGCGTCGAAATCGGAAAGAGTTACAAATCGCCTGGAGATCGTTGCAACTGTTTTTTCAAAGCTTGTCCTGTGTCGGAGCATTTCTTCAGCCTGTTTCCGTTGGGTGATATCCAGAATTACACCAATTAAACCGGAGAGCGTGCCTTCCCGATCATAGAAAACTGCTTTATGGAAGAGGACGTCATGCACTGTGCCTTTGCTGTGTTTCACGAGGGCTTCGTAAACCTGGCTTCCCCTGCTATTAAACAATGCAGTGTCGGCTTCGTGATAACGGTCTGCAAGTTCTTTAGGAGCAACTTCGTAGACCGTTTTGCCAATAATTTCTTCTTTCCGCATACCTAAAAAATCCTCAAATGCGCTGTTGCAACCGATATACTTACCATCTTTATCCTTATAAAATACCGGGGCTGGAATTGCGTCCATAAGTGTCCGCAGGAACCGTTCTCTGTCCTTCAATGTTTCGCCAATCTCTTTATGCTCTGATACTTCTTCCAGAAATTTCATTGTTTGCTCAATTACACCTTGTTCGTACACCTCCAGCAGTTGCTCCATGGCAACTATTTGATCCTTGAGATTTTGAATTTCTGTCGTACACACAGCAACTTTTCCCGATTGAGCAAATACAATATCTTCAAACGGCAATACCGCTATTTTTACATTTTGCGCAAGGATTTTGAAAAGATCCGCCACTTCTTTAATAACGGGAAACTTCAGAAACATAATAATTGCAAAGATATCCCCCGAGGGAAACATACCACCAAATCCTATGACAGATTTTATACCGTAGGGGATGACAAATTCTTTCTGTGCAGGAATACAAGGGCTGCCAGGCGCCTCTGGTACACAAAAGACGTTATACATTCTCGTGTTTTTATCCAACAGGAACCGTGGATCTGGTTTGATTATCATGCCTATATTTAACCCCAACTGCGTAATAAGGTTTTTGATCATTGGAGTCTGGCGTACCATCTGTTCGCTTAGAAGCGGAATTGCCCTGTGCCCTTTTGAGGTTTTTCTGGAATTCCATGCCGGGTTTTCACCAACGGTCGCCAGGAGGGTCAGACACTTCGTCTCCGGGAAAACAGGAGTATTTCCTGCCATATTTTTTGAAAAGTTTTGAAGTTCAGGGTCGAGCTTCTCAAACGTATGCGTTTTGAAAAAGCGAACCAGCGAACAGGCCTTCTTGCCGCTCTGCCCATCAATCAAATTGACGTATAAATGATTAACA
>MHYI01000079.1:0-262 GCA_001828295.1 Planctomycetes bacterium RBG_16_41_13
ATTGTTCATATCAAGCGTATAACGCCATGTTTTGCCCACAAATTCTATACAGCCAGCCACTCCTGTTATCTCCTCTGCTGTCCTTACTAATGCTGTTATTTTTTGCATACTACACCTCCTCCTGTAAGTTTTACTTTTATTTAGGCGACCCAAATAATCTTTGTTGTAGTTTATGCTCTTCAAACCGCTTAACCCCTTTAGCCATCTGTAATTTTTACTTTTTCCTCATCTCTTTCAGAAATGTCATTTTGGCAGTGTAAGA
>MHYI01000079.1:321-3997 GCA_001828295.1 Planctomycetes bacterium RBG_16_41_13
TAACTAAATCCCCCATTTTTAATTTCCCTCTTAGGTAAGCCCTTGCGGTCAGATTACCCCATGCTGATTGACCGCCATGTATGGCTTTGACGTAAGCAATTATCTCCTGCCTGCACATCTCCGGATTTGTGTGCGTTTTGTATTTATGGCAATACCAGCAGACCCCGACAGCATTCACGGGGTCAAAGCGGACATTCCCGCACTTGCCTTTGGCGAAGATGTGATGCCCTGTATAGGCATCCTTACCGCAGAAAATGCAGGTCTTATCTCTTAAGACTATAAACGTTAGAAACATGTAGTCCAAGAGTCGGATGTAGCGTGCCCTGCCTGACTTACCCTGTCTGCGAAGGTTGCTGTGTCTTTTCATTTTAACCTCTTAAATTTTAAAACTATTTTTTCCTTTCCCCTTTCAACGCAAACCTCATGTTTTAAATCACACTGGCAACATGTTAAATAGAACATTTTTGTGTTAGAAGTTATACGTATTCCATCGCCATCTCTTAGTTGGATTATTTTCCCCTTAATCCCTTCCGTATCGTAAAGTTTAGTTCTTTTCATGGTTTTCTTTTTGCGTTTCATTTAACTCTATTTAATTTCACGACAGATTTACTTATATAATCATTACAGAAAACTCTTTCAATTTCTTCCATATATCTTTTGTTTATTTGAAATGCAACAACATTATCAGGCTTTGCACAAAAATCATAAGCGTTATATACACAATCACTATAACAAATTAATTTCATTTTATTTTCTCCGTTTGCGCTTCATTTAACTCCTTAATTTCATAAGCCCACATTAATTGCGCTAAATTATGGATTAAACATTCTTCATTGCCCACATCAATACAATAGCCTGTAAAAAACTCACCTAACCTAATGGCAGTTTCTATCGGCATACCATGGTGTGAGAATGCGTTTTGCACTATGGGGTAAATACGCCAGCCCTTTAAAAGTAGGTATTCTCTGACCTGTCTTTTAATTATTCCCTCAGGCGTTATCTTTCTTTTCATAGTTCCATCCAATCTGTAAAAGGTTCATCTCCTCTCAGTTCCCTGAACTTTAGGTCTGAGAGTTTTTTATCATGCTCTAAAATATCATGGCATGTCTGGTCAACTAATAGATTCTGTGAAAATTTACCTAACAATTCAGGGCGTGCATAATAAAAACGCCTTTTCTTAAAGTGATGAAATGATAAGCCAAGAACATAGTTTTTACCTTTACAGACCTCGCAGGTGGTGATGTCTTTCTTAATAAACATGGTAAACAGTTTATGCTTAATAGTAATCCATTGGTTCATGCGTTTGTTTTTACTTTTCATACAACTCCTTAATTTCATACGCATACATTAGTTGCGCTAAATTAGCGATTAAACAGTCTTCATCATCAGCGATAAAACTACATTCCATAAGATACTTAAGGATAGTAATTATAGTTTCTATCGGTAAAAACACAGGGTGAAGCCTTATTGGCTTATCTTTCTTTTTGCGCTTCATTTATTCTTTCCTGTTCCCATATCATTACCTTTGCTTTATTAAGATATTGTAAAATCCGTTGTGCCTTTGCGCCACGTGAACAGAATGGTTCAACCCGACGAATTTCTTCTGCCTTTTCTTGTGCCTTTTCAATCCATTCTATTGCCAACTCTATGGATTTCATTTATCAGCTCCTTAGCCTCATTTAGATATTTCCATGCAACACCAAGCCGCCAGCCTAATGGTGCATTAATAGCTTCCTGAACATAGATAATTTCTTGCTGTGCCATTTCAATCAAATCTATGGCTTTCATTCCCTCTCCTCCCCCCAAATACTATTTTGGGTTAAATTAGTATTTATTAGCAGATATTAGTATTTCGTAGTATTAGCTCACATTCATTTATTTTATGTAGATTACTTGGGTCAAATGTAACAGGAACAGTCTCATTACATACCCCAAGCCTGCAAAGATAAAATAACTGAATACCACCAGAACATTCTTCTACCATACGAGAAACAATCAGAACAGGTGTGTTCCGATAGCCACCTTCAGCATATTTGTCTTTTAAATTTAATTTATGATAAGCAATGTCTCCTATTTTAAATTTGAAGTCAAGCACATCAAGATTTTTCATTTTCTCTCCTCTCCTTTCTTTTTGCATTTCATTTATTCTTTCCTGTTCCCATATCATTACCTTAGCTTTATTAAGATATTCTAAAATCCGTTGTGCTTTTGCGCCACGTAAACAAAATGGGGCAATCCGATTAATTTCGTCTGCTTTTTCTTGTGCCTTTTCAATCCATTCTATTGCAGTCATTTATCCTCCCTCCCCTAAATACTATTTTGGGTTAAATTAGTATTTATTAGTATTTCGGGCTGAATGGTTGCTGGTATGGACAGTTACGGTGTCCTTTGAACCCACCAAGCACTCTGCGTACCTCATCCAGCCCTTTGTTGGTGGGGGTAGGAAAGGCAGACTTACCATTACTCCGCCTCTTTGGACTTCACTGAGATTTTCCTTTCCATACTCCCCTGCTATAGCAACATTCAGCCCCGTTTAATGTGTTTCATATAATCTCTTTACTTTTAGGTTCATTGTCTTTTTCAATTGTTTTTTTGAATCCGACATTGCCTGCGATATGAAATACAACTACTCCTTCGGGTTTCATAAATCCGGGGTTTGCTTTACTTCCAGTTCTATTTAATTCCCAAAGCACAGAATTTATATCTTTTGTGTCAAACAATCCTCTAAACAAAACAGGCACTACATGACAACACTCTGGTGCATATTGTTGCCATTTCTCAATACGTGGGTCGCCACAGGGAATACGTTGTAATTCTGACCCTATCATAGCCCAGCGAATTGCATTTATTAAACTAAACCTTTTCCACCCTTTGGGTAAATCATAGCCTCGTTGTATCCCGCTTCCCCACCATTCTCCAAAATGTCTCCCTGCCCCCAACCCTGCAATAAGCTCTTCTTTGTGTTCATAAGCCCACTTTGCAAACCCATGATTGTCTTGTTCGGGTGTAATCCAACGTGAACGTGAACCAACAAGAAATTCATTGTCCTCACCTATAAAAATACAGCCATTAGTCCCATCAATTTTTTCAGTGATAATTATATTTCTTGATAGTCTTGCTATCTTTGGGAATTCAATAAATTCCATCATATCCTCCTTTTTTTAATGTGTTTCATGCGTTGCCCAGTTCTAAATGTGCTTTGGATAAATGAGATTTGCACTCATGTCTTTGGCTTCCATAGTGTAACTTGCTATGGCGATACCAATATACTGGTCTACTATACGATTATCCCAAGCATTCATGACTGCTTGTTTAAGCACAAATGTTTAGCCATTCGGACAGCCCTTTTTTGCGTTCTGTTGCGTTTCCGACTGCCGACCCTTGCCATACCCCTCTTTGCCCCGCGCTTTTGCAATTTACCCAGCTTCTGTCGTTTCTGGAGGTCTTTCCATGCCTCATCCCTGACCAGTTTGCAGGGGTAGAGGCTACACGACATAGGCTCGCACCTTAATGTTGCCAATTTGGCACAGTTAGTCATTTTGACAAAAGTTCCGGGTTCTCGTAAATATTGCCGATAACTTCGCATAACCCATTAATACCACCTGATAAATATGGGACATCTTCTCGTTCATATCTACCTATTTTATTATTCCATATAATTTTAGCTTTTAATTGC
>MHYI01000079.1:4009-5620 GCA_001828295.1 Planctomycetes bacterium RBG_16_41_13
TTAAATTTACAAATATCACCCTCATAAATCTCTTTGCCATTCTTATCGGTCAATCCTGTAAATTGCATAGTAATAATAGTTGGAATATGGTCTATGGTCATGGTTGTATTGTTAAATTGTATTCCACTTTGCACCATTTTATTTGCTTGTTTATCCCATGCCCGAAATTTAAATTCTCTCATATCTCAACCTCCTATCTGTTTAGTCATTATTTTTATCTTGACAAAATCCATGACCAGCAAATAGCTGAAAGTAAGAACCATTTAAATATTTCATCTATATAACGATTTTTACCTACAAGATTCACAATAAAAATCACACTACTAATAAACCCCACAAACCAAGCTAAAGTCGTTATAAAATCAAATAAGCGTTCCATTCATAACACCTCCTTTAGTGCAAACCTACGATATTTCTCAGGTATCTGTTTCTTAAAGTCCTGACTCCCTGCTGTCATGTCTAAGGGCAGCCCTTGTTTTTCATAAAAGTGTTCCATGTCCGATATATCAAACCCCTGTGCTGTTAACTCAGTAAGAAACTGCCCTCTGGTGATTTTACCATTTAATAACCTGATCACAGGTTGCCAGTTATTAGAGGGTTTATGCCAGAAGGCTTTGGCATCCCTATCTTCATGTTGGAATTCCTTATCCCGCCTTACATCATTCACGCTATCTATAAACGCCAGCCATTCGGATGTGGTCGGGAAGAAACGCTTTTCTCTTTTTAAAAGCTCAAAGCCCTGAACAATTATTGCATAATCATAGCGTTGCATCTCTTTTTTCCATAATTCATATTGTTGAGAGCTTGGGTCTGACTTCCAATATTTTTTTGCTTCATTCCATATTTTTATCATTTTTTTCTAACTCCTCCATATCAATGTCATATTGTGTTTTCTCTAATGGCTGTTGGTTTAAATACCCCTCAAATTTAGTGCCGAATAAGGTTTCGGGACGCAAAAACTTTCTAAATTTCAGGTCATTCAACCACTCGTGAACCTTATTATCAATAACCTTTTTAAAATCTTCTAAGGCAAAGCCTTCTTTTAAACGTGCCTTTATAAGTTCTGTGGTTTTTTTTGTCGTTGCCTTATAAGAAGTCTTTGCCTTTTCGTTTAAATAAGAAATAATAGTTGCATATAAAAACGGTTCTTTAACCGTTACTTCACCGTTTATCTTTATCTTATCTTCTCTTATCTTATCTAATCTTTTCTTATCTATTCTTATCTTATCTTGCATCGTTACATTTCTCGTTACATTTAGCCTATGTTTTGCTACCCTATCAACCGAGTTATCTACTTGTAATTTATACCAATTTTTAAATGTAACGCTTATCTTATCGTTACCATTTTGGTGTATTTGCACATTAAAATTATCAATAAATGATTGTGGAATATTTTCATTAGTAGGAATTTGTAATAATTGCTGTAACGCTTGATTTGTCGTTACAAGTTTTCCGTTAATGCCCCTGAAAGCAATAGCACAACCGAGACGTGTAAACATTCCGATTTCATTATTTGATATATAAGTATCCATTAAAAGTGTAGTCCAAACCTTGAACCATTTTTTTTGGGTTGCAATTTTATCGGGGTCATCAATCATTATTTATTCTCCA
>MHYI01000080.1:0-465 GCA_001828295.1 Planctomycetes bacterium RBG_16_41_13
ATCGTGAGAAGCAATACAAAACTCACCGCCCCAGTGCTCGAAAAAAGTGAAAAACTGAAAGCCATTTGCCGTGCGGGAATTGGCGTTGACAATATAGACGTTCCCGCCGCCACAAAAAAAGGCATTGTCGTCATGAATACCCCCGCAGGCAATATCATCTCAACGGCAGAACACACCATTGCTTTGCTTTGTTCTCTCTCGCGTTTCGTTCCCCAGGCATGTGCGTCGGTGAAGGAAGGGAAGTGGGAGAAAAAGAAATTTACAGGTCATCAGCTCACAGGTAAAATATTTGGCATCGTAGGACTAGGCCGGGTGGGCAGGCAAGTGGCAAAACGGGCGGCGGCCTTAGATATGAAGGTAATTGGCTATGATCCTTTTATAACCACTGAAATTTCATCACAGTATAACATACACATTGTAAAAAATCTTAAAGATCTTTTGTCACAAGCAGACTATATCACGCTT
>MHYI01000080.1:480-8286 GCA_001828295.1 Planctomycetes bacterium RBG_16_41_13
AAAGAAACGAAGAACCTTATAACAAGCAAAGAATTTTCACTCATGAAGAAAGGCGTCCAAATTATAAATTGCGCAAGAGGCGGCGTTATTTGCGAAGAAGATCTTTATAATGCCATTAAAACAGGACAGGTTGCCGGCGCAGCTCTGGACGTATTTGAAGAAGAACCGCCCAAGGATAACAAGTTACTCCAACTGGAAGAGGTCATTGCTACGCCGCATTTAGGGGCATCCACCGAGGAAGCGCAATATGCGGTTGCGATTGAGGCAGCGGAGCAGATGGCCGCAGCCCTTACCGGAAAGGGATATAAAAATGCCGTTAACCTTTCTCCCTATAGTCCGGAAGAGTATACCAGCCTGAAGCCCTATCTTGTCCTTGCAGAAAAAATGGGATCTTTTTTAACACAAATAAATAATGCAGGCATTCAGACATTAGATATTGTTTATACGGGAGAGATTTCTCATAAAAATATTCGAATCGTTACCGACAGCCTTATAGTGGGGTTGCTCAAGCCGAGCCTGGAAGAAGGCGTAAATCTTGTAAGCGCTCCGACCTTGCTCGCAGAACGTGGTATCAAGGTAAATGTCACGACCAGCAGCAATGCTTGTGATTTTAGCAGCCTTGTAGCTGCAAAAATTACTACGTCAAACGGAGAAACCTGCATTTCCGGTGCGGTATTTGGCAAAAACGAACCAAGGCTGGTAGACATTAATGGTTATGGCGTTGAGGCCATTCTCAATGAACAGATACTCGTACTATTCGGCAAGGATAAGCCGGGCTTCATTGGACAGATCGGCTCTCTTCTTGGCAAGAAAAACATAAACATCGCCCATATGACCTTCGGAAGGAAAGAAATAGGGGGAAATACCATTAGCATTCTCAACATAGATGCTATGCCGCCGCCAGATTGCCTCAATGAAATTAAACAACTAAACCACATTGATGCGGCATTTTTGGTACAACTCTAAAGCCGTGATGTCCGCGCCTGGCTTTTATCAGAGATAGTCAAACAGGTACGGTTTTAGAAAGACGAATATAAGAGTGGCATGGACAAAGCCTGCTTGTCCGTGCCATCAACCCTACGGGGGGAGAGAAATTTCGACAGCGGCACATCTTCTTCTCGCGTTTAAGATGCATCCTTTCATCCAGATCAGCAACATTCTTTTCTTTCAAACATTTCAAATGCTATGTGGATAACAAGAGTTGTATACGCAATGGCATAAACGACCATAAGCAAAATATAACGAACACTAGTCCCTTCCAGAGAATTACCCATGCCAATAGCACACACCCCTTCCAGATTTGGGAAAATTACGTACAAAAAGGCAAAAAACCAGGAAAAAATGCTTTCATTCGCATTGAAAAGGTTTTGAACAAGACATAGCAGATTTCCAACAATATAGATAAACAAACAACAACTCAAATTAGCCGACATCGACAAATAAACAGACCCCGCGATTGCTATCGCGCACATCATTTCCACCTGTAAAAATGTATAGAAAAGCGGGAGAATGGTAATGCCCCCGAAGTGTATAATTGAGGGGAAAAATGCCACATCAAAATCTAACAGATTTTTCAGGGACAGAGAAACAACTAAAAAAGCTCCTAAAATGAGATATTCCACTGCCGCCACTGTCAATATTCCAAAAAATTTCCCGAGGACAACATCACGCTTACTCACTGGTTTTGCCAACAGCGTCAAAATAGTGCCGCTCTCCCTCTCTTTTGATAGAGCATTTACCGCAGAAATGGAGACCAAGACGAGACAGCACACCGTAATAGTCGAAATACCCATTTCTTTCACCAGCCGGAGCTCTTCGCCAAAGGCAAACAAGGTAAAAAAAAGGGATAAAAACGTTAAAAACACGCCAGCACTAGTAATTACATAAAACAAGGGCTGCCGAAAAACATCCCTTGAGGTATTAATTGCGAGACAAAACAGAGCGCCATTCATAAAAAACCCTTGAATTTCACCAAAAAAACCATAGACTCTATTAAAAATGTTTCACGTGAAACATTTTAGGACGGGCAATCGGCCTGATCCTAACACCTGTTTAAGAATATTTCAATGGAAAAACATTCAAAAAAGGACGAAACCCATGGCCAAAAACGAAGGACTTAGCAAAGGACTGCAATCTCTCCTGGGAGGCGTCATTGGCATAGAAACCCAAGGGGAAGAAGGGGTAATTATACAATTGAATCCCAACGACATAAAACCGAATAGCATGCAGCCCCGCAACCTTTTCAAGGAAGCGGAAATGCATGACCTTGTAGCATCCATTAAAAAACACGGTATTTTACAGCCGATTATCGTGACGCCCCTTGCCCACGGCTATATGCTTATTGCAGGAGAACGGCGCTGGAGGGCAGCAAAGGAACTCGGCATGAAAAAGGTACCTGCAATTGTACGAAAGACAGACGATGAAAACATCCTCGAAATCGCTTTAATAGAAAACATTCAAAGAGAAGATCTTAATCCGATCGAAAAAGCCCTTGGGTTTCGTGAGTTGGTAAAGAAATTCGGATTCACGCAGGAACAAGTCGCCCAGGCAATGGGAAAAGACCGCAGTTCCGTGGCAAATTATCTCCGGCTTCTCGAACTCCCCGATGAAATCCAGGGACATGTTTCACGTGGAACAATCTCCATGGGGCATGCCCGGGCACTGCTTTCTCTTCAGGAAAAAGAAATGCAGATAAAATACTGCACTAGTATTATTAGGGAAGGGCTTTCTGTAAGGGATATTGAGGCCATGGCTGCCGGGGAAAAGAATCTTCGCAAACCGGAGAAACAGCCCACAAAAAAATTACCCACGCCGCATATTGCCGACATTGAGGATCGCTTCCGAAAGCATTTTGGGGCAAAAGTAAAGATACGGGAACGACATGGCAGGGGGCAAATAACTATCGCCTTTAACAACAATGAAGAGTTCGAGCGGATTGCCAGTAAGAGCGGGATTAGTCTTTAAACACTTTCTATGCGCTTTGCCTTCATAAAAGAGTTAAATTCCATGAGAAATAGCGGAAACCAGGGATTTTCGCCGATAAAAATATCACTCTTTGTGGCATCTGTGATTTCAAGCTCTTTTTTTAACGGTCTCGCCCTTTACTCACGGGCATGCTCTATTTAACAAGCAATAGATATTCACTTCCCCGCAAATTCATTTTTTTAACGTTGCCCGTATAAATTCTCTAAACAGTGGGTGTGCTTTTGTTGGCTTTGATTTAAATTCCGGATGAAACTGCACACAGACAAACCATGGATGATTTATAATTTCCATAATCTCGACCAACCGGTCTTCCTGGGAATGTCCGCTAAATCTCATTCCATTTGCTAAAAATTTCTCTTTATACGCATCGTTAAATTCGTATCGATGTCGATGCCTTTCGGAAACTACAGCCTTTTTATATGCTTCATACGCCTTTGTGCCTTCCTCAACAAAACAGGCTTGAGCCCCTAATCGCATTGTTCCGCCTTTTTTTGTTATATTTCGCTGTTCTTCGAGGAGGCTGATTACAGGATGCGGGGTAGCAGGATCAAATTCGGTGCTGTTTGCGCCGGCAAGATTACAGACATTTCTTGCAAACTCTATCGAGGCGCACTGCATTCCGAGGCAAATGCCAAAAAAGGGGATGTTGTTTTCCCTCGCATATTGAATTGCCATTACTTTCCCCTCAATACCCCTCGCACCAAATCCACCGGGCGCCAATATTCCATTTACCCCTTTTAAGCAAGCCTCTGCCCCAAACTTTTCTACATCCTCAGATTCAATCCTGCGCTCTTTTACCCGTGCATTGTTTTCTATTCCGCCATGTATTAACGACTCATAAATAGATTCATATGCCGATTGATGCCCTATATATTTTCCAACAATCGCTATTTCCGTCGTATGCTTCGGATTTCTCAATATCTCTAATATTGACAACCACTTATCTATATTCCCATTATTTGTTTTCAGTTGGAGTTTTTGTATGATCAACTTGTCCAATCCCTGTTCCATAAGGATAAGGGGTATTTCATACAAATAAGGTTTTACATCCTTCTCCTCTATAATTGCGTTTTTATCGACATTACAGAAAAGCGATATCTTTTCTTTTATCTCTTCGCTCAAATGTTTCTCTGTCCTGCATATAATAATATCCGGCTGCACACCAGCCTGCCGTAACATACCAACACTGTGTTGTGTAGGCTTGGTCTTTATTTCGTCTGCCGCACTTAAATATGGCACAAGGGTTAAATGAATGTAGAGTACGTTTCCCCTGCCTATCGTTTGCCCGAATTGTCTGATTGCTTCAAGAAATAGCTGGCTTTCAATATCGCCCACAATCCCGCCAATCTCAGAAATTACCACATCCGTGTCCGGTCCATCCAGCTTTTTTATGCATTCTATAACCTCATTCGTAATATGAGGGATGACCTGCACCGTCTTTCCCAAATACTCGCCGTTCCGTTCCTTCATAAGAACGGAGTGGTAAATTGACCCTGTCGTAAAGTTACAGTATTTGTTTGTTTCGGCATTGGTAAATCTTTCATAATGCCCAAGGTCCAGATCCGTTTCCGCGCCATCTTCAGTCACATATACTTCTCCATGCTCATACGGGCTCATCGTTCCCGGATCAACGTTTACATACGGATCAAATTTCTGCAACCGCACCCTTAACCCTCTGCTCTCCAGTAACATCCCTATAGAAGCAGAATTCAAGCCCTTCCCGAGTGACGATACTACTCCGCCCGTAACAAAAATATGTTTAGTCATTTTTATGTCTTTCTATAAATTCCATCAAATCATTTTTAGTATTTATACCACACGATACATACTCAGTAATTGCCACTTTTATTTTATATCCATTTGAAAGCGCCCGAAGTTGTTCAAGTTTTTCCGCCATTTCTAATTTCGATGGCAATAAATTACGGTACTTCAGCAAAAAGTCCCTGCGATATCCATATATTCCAAGGTGTCTTAAAAATTCTCTGCCTTTTCCTTGTTCATCATTATCCCGCACATATGGTATTTGAGAACGGGAAAAGTAGAGTGCG
Source organism: Planctomycetes bacterium RBG_16_41_13 (assembly GCA_001828295.1). Next base: position 5,514 of record MHYI01000080.1, read on the forward strand.
TATCCGTTATTATCCAATACCACCTTTACACAGTTTGGATCTCTTAATGCCTCCGCATTTTCTATTCTGTTTGCAAGGGTTGACATTACCGCGTTATCATCTTTCTCCAACACATCAATAACCAAATCGACCATTGCACCGTTCATTTCCGGCTCATCTCCCTGCACGTTTACGATAAAATCCGCATCTATCCTTTCAGCAATTTCAGAGATCCTATCTGTGCCGGAATGATACTCCCCTGAAGTCATTTCTGCTACACCGCCAAAACCCTTTACGACATCAAAAATCTGCCTGCTGTCCGTTGCAACAATTACCTTTTCAATACGCCTGGCGGATTTCACATTTTGATACACATGCTCTATTATATACCTTCCCGTAATATCTTTTACTTCCTGTAAAATCAATTTCCCCTGCAGTCGTGAAGAATCATATCTTGCAGGAATTATTACCACCGACTTATGCTTGTTCATATAGTATCCAAATATTTATTTTACCCGATGCTCTATAAGCGCTTCATTCTATTAAAGTGTGTGGCATATTCAAATGCTTTTTAAAATATTCTTTCGCACAAAAACTCCCATTAGTACCTTATCAGTAATTTCTTTGCACTTTTTGGTAAAATATTTAATTCCACCCCCTGCACCCCCGCCAGCGAGGGACATTCTTTTCACCGCAGAGACGCAGAGGCGCAGAGAAACCTGCACCCCCGCCAGCGGGGGACATTCTCCCCCTTTGGAGGGGGTATGGGGGAGGATTTTGGAATTTGTTTCGCATTTAGTGCTTATTGGGTTCAGGCTATGCCAGCTCAAGGTAAAAAATGTTGCGACCTGGTACAACTTCCACATTCAGGGCACCTGTCCAGCCTGCAATCCTGCGTTATTTCTTTCCGTGATGATCGTTCCGACTCCTGCACGAGAAACGGCCTCACTACCCCGCAATTTATATGTTCCCACGGCAAGGTTTCATCCGTTTCTCTGGTACGATGGATGTAAAAATTCCAATCTATTCCCGCCCTATGAAACGCATCCATCCACTTTTCAAATTGAAAATGCTCTTCCCACGCATCAAACTTACACCCACTTGTCCATGCAGTATAAATAACCTTTCCGAGTCTTCTGTCTCCACGAGCAAAGATTCCTTCCAGCATACTGCGTTCCGCCTTATGAAATTTTATGCGAATGTTTTTTCTTTTTATTCTCTGGTAGAGTCTTTCTCTTATTTCCTTAATCCTCTCCATGGAAACCATCGGCTGCCACTGGTAGGGTGTATGGGCCTTCGGGATAAAAGGGGCAATGCTTATATTCACCTGGCCATAATGACCTCTCACCTTTTTCATTACATCAGAAACGTCGTAAGCCAATGCTGCAATTGCCTCAATATCATCATCTGTTTCTGTGGGAAGACCTATCATGAAATACAACTTCACCGCATTCCATCCCTGCCTGAACGCCTCTTCAATGCCTCTGAAAAAATCCTCATTCGTAATGTTTTTGTTTATTACTCTCCTGAGAGAAGGTTTCGCCGCTTCCAATGCTATCGTTAGCCCTGATTTTCGCACCGTATTCAACATGGAAGGCAATAAAGCAAGCTGTTCATTCACCCTGAGAGAGGGAAACGCAATGTTTACATGCCTTGGTGCAAAAACCAGGTTCATTTTACCCATCAGTTGCTCTAAATGCGGATAATCGCTCACCGAAAGGGACATTAATGATATTTCATTGTACCCTGTATTCGCATAAGATTGTTCCGCCAACTGCAGGATATTCTCCACCGTCCGCGGGCGGGTCGGCCGCTTGCTCATCCCCGCCTGACAAAACCTGCAACCCTGTGTACACCCCCGCATGATCTCAATACTAATACGGTCGTGAATTATTTTTACAAAAGGAATAACCGGTTTCGTCGGGTGGTATGCTGCGTTTAAATCCTCAATTGCGGCAGATCGGACAGAGGACGGTACGCCTGGGATTTTGGGGCGTATTTCTTTTATTGTATTGTCACTATTGTAAAATACATCGTATTGTGAAGGTACATATGCATTTTTCATTTTTGTGCTAATGAGAAAAAGTTTTTCCTGCCGGGAAAGTTTTTGGTGTTTCATTTCCTTAAATAATTCAACAAATTGCGGTAAACTTTCCTCTCCATCGCCAACAAGAAAAACATCAATAAATTCCGCTAATGGTTCCGGGGAAATCGCTATTGCACCACCCGCTATAACAAGAGGGTCTTCTTCTCCACGAACAGCGGATAAAACAGGAATGTTCGATAGATCCAGCATATTGAGAATATTCGTATACGACAACTCGTACTGAACAGAAAATCCCAAAATATCAAACTCATGTAACGGCGTATATGTTTCCAATGAAAATAAGGGTTTCTTATGTGCTCTTAAAAGAGACTCCATGTCGGTCAACGGAGCAAATGCCCTTTCACAGACAGTATCTTTACGTTCGTTTAGCAATCCATACAAGATTTGTATCCCCGCATGAGACATTCCAATGCTGTAGGTATCCGGAAATGCCAGGGCTATCTTCACATCAACATCAGCATGGTTTTTTACAATAGCATTACATTCTTTTCCAATATATTGTCCGGGCATTTCTACCTTTGGCAATATTTTTTCTACGATATATTTTCTAAGAGAATTCATACGTGTCCTTTTTTTGTTACCACTCCTCCATAAAATTTAATAGTTTCCGTTTTTCCAATAACACCTGCACAAAACAACTGCGGTTGAAGTTTTAAAAACAAAAACGCAACGACTTTTTACATAGCA
>MHYI01000080.1:8321-8414 GCA_001828295.1 Planctomycetes bacterium RBG_16_41_13
CTGTGTACTCTCGTGAATTCTAACAACATATAATTATTCAGATGCAAGATCAATCTTTGAACGAGTTTTTACATTAAATACAATGGAGAGGGC
>MHYI01000081.1:0-1439 GCA_001828295.1 Planctomycetes bacterium RBG_16_41_13
AGACCCCAGCGGGACGCTTCAGAACGTCGGGCAAATCATGCTGGCAATGTTCCCCAATTCTTCCGGACTCGACAGTCTGGGCAAAAATCTCTATCTTGAAACTATGGCCTCGGGTTCCCCTGTTGTAGCGGTACCGGGAGAACAGGGAACAGGAGAGATTTATCAGGGATTTCTTGAAAATTCCAATGTTGAAACCGTTACGGAACTCGTAAGCCTTATTACCGCCCAGCGTGCCTACGAAATCAACTCCAGGGCAATCTCGGCAAGCGATGAAATGTTATCTACCATTAACAGTATGGCCAGGTAATTTACGATTTACGAGGTACGAGGTACGAGGTACGATTTACGATTTACGATTTTTTTAATCTGTGTCATCTGTGTGATCGTTCGACAAAGCTCTCACGACGAAGTCTGTGGTTTCCTTTTTATCAATCTATGATTAAAGAGTTCTGACATGAAAACAAAATATTTACCATTAATTTCTTTCATAATGTTTGCCATCGTTTCTGTATCCTTTGGACAACAGATTACGGTCGAGCTGAAAGATTCCGCATCGCTGCCCGAAAAGGAAGTTACCCTTGGCGACATTGCTTACCTGTCCTGCAGTGACGCAGACCTTTTAAAGAAAGTGCATAACGTAATTATCGGAAACACCCCGTGGCCGGGCAATGTCAGAAAAATAGAAAAGAATATTATTGCTTCCCGTCTGCTGGATGCAGGAATAAACCCAAACGAGGTCTCGTTTGGCGGGAGTGATTTTACCATGATATCCGTAGAATCAATCACCATTACCGGCGATGAGATTTTGCAGACCGCAAAAGAGTATGTCATTTCAAAGCTTGCTTACTCTGAGGGAAATGAAGAAATCGTTGTCGAAGCCGAAAAGCCTCCAAACGATATAATGCTGCCCCTGGGCGGAGGAATTATGCGCATAGCGGTTTCACAGGTAAATGAAAACAAAAGCAGCGGCAGGGTTCAAATAGTGGTACGGATTTATCTTGATGAAAAACAATATCATAAAATACCGATGTATTTTACCATACGGCGCTATGAAGATATCGTAGTCGCCAGCAGGAAAATCAACAGAAACGATATTTTAGCCGCTAAGGATATCTGGATAAAACGTATCGAAACAACAAACATGCCGGGGATTACTACTTTTGACAGGATAGAACCTCTTCTGGGGAAACGGATCTTATATACAATTCCTGTTGGGAAGCCTATTACGCAAAACATGGTGGATGACCCTGCGGTGATAAAAAAGGGCGAGATCGTCAAGATTCTTGTAAAAATCGGCAATCTTAGCATTCTCACGAAGGGAGTTGCGAAAGAAGACGGTTACCGGGGGCGGGCTATTAAGGTGATGAATTTAGATACAAAAAAGGAATTATACGGCGAAGTGAAGGATGATTGTACCGTGAAGATAATCCTTTAGTACA
>MHYI01000081.1:1659-2588 GCA_001828295.1 Planctomycetes bacterium RBG_16_41_13
GCAAAAGCGAATTACGTTAAATACAAACCTTTATAATGACAACAGGGCAATGCGTATCGGCGACATTGTGACGGTCATGATAAATGAGTCAACGGCAATTACCGGAAAAGAAGATTCCAGCGCAGATCAAAGCACAAGTCATAACATCAATGTGGATGCTTCAGATTTTTCGAAAAAATTAGGGGCATTGCAAGACTATTTACCCAATATAAAAACAGACACTGAGCACGCTTTTGGCGGCAAGGGGCAATACGACAGCAGCCGCAACCTGCAATTGGAAATCACCGCGGTGGTAACGGAAATATTATCAAATGGAAATCTTATTATTGAAGGAAACAGAGAGGTGGACATTAATAAGGAAAAATACAATATAAAGGTATCCGGGATCATACGGCCAATCGATGTAAGCGTGGATAACGTAATCCAATCAAGCTCGATTGCAAATGCCAATATAAGCCTTGAAGGCAAAGGATTTTTGACAAATGCCGCCAAACGGGGCTGGTTTTATCGCATAAAGGAATTTGTATCTCCATTCTAATGGCGGAATAACCTGAAGTCATGGCTAAAACCGCAGAGGCGCAGAGGCGCGGAGAAAAACTAAAAAGTTGCGGAACAACCTAAGGCATGGCTAAAGCCGTTTTTTTTTACGAATATCTCCGCACTGAAGTGCGGAGTTGATGGAGGCGAAACGTGTCCCTGGCACCGGTCGGGGATATGTGTTGTAATCATAAAAGTTGAAACTTCGTATAAAGAAAAATACTTGGCGGGTTCAGGTTTGCAACCTGAACCCCACGTTTTATATTGTTCCTGACTGCTAGGAGGGGGGATTTAGCCATTTTAGATACATAGAGCGCTATTCGCCAAATAAATTATGGGTTCAGGTTACAAACCTGAACCCGCCGAGGTCTTTTGAAACGGGAAATTGTCAT
>MHYI01000081.1:2701-3813 GCA_001828295.1 Planctomycetes bacterium RBG_16_41_13
CGTCTTTTATTATCGCAGGCACAGCGCTGGTAACCCCCTTTGTACATCACGTACAGGCCGCTGTGCGAATTAAAGACATTGCGTATGTTCAGGGCGTGCGTGAAAACCAGCTTTACGGATATGGCATTGTTATCGGACTCCAGGGAACAGGCGATAACAGTCAAATCTTCAAACTTACCAGCCAAATGGCAGTAAATGTATTTGAAAAGCTAGGGGTGCTCATGGATGAAAAAGACTTCTTTTCCAAAAACACCGCAGTGGTCATGGTTACCACGAATATCCCTGCATTTGCAAGGCCAGGCGATAAGCTGGACATAACGCTCTCTTCCATTGGCGACTGCAAAAGCCTGGAAGGCGGCGTGCTGCTTCAGACCGCATTGCAGGGCGCTGATAATGAAGTGTATGCCGTAGCTCAGGGAGCGCTTACCGTAGGCGGTTACAGCATCGAAGGCGATGCACAGTCTGTCAGGAAAAACATAGCCACTACCGCCCACATTTCAAACGGAGCGATCGTTGAAAAGGAGATTCACACCACCTTTTTAAAGGGACAAGCACTGAATATTGTGTTAAGGGACCCCGATTTTACCACCGCCACCAGGGTAACAGAGCTTGTTAACAATATTTATCCGAACTCTTCGGTTGCAGTTGATGCGGCGGTTATCAATATAAGGCCCCCGCAGGGATTTCAGTCCGATGATACTATCGTAAAATTTATCTCTACCCTGGAAGAACTTTATATTAAAACGGACAGCGTCGCTAAGATAATCATTAATGAACGCACCGGCACCATCGTTGCGGACCAGCATGTCAGAATATCCACGGTTGCAGTTGCCCATGGAAACCTCAGCATAACGATCAAAGAAGAAAAGGAGGTTTCACAGCCGAATATGCTGGGCGCAGGCGAAACAAGGGATATGGAGCGCACGGATATACAGGTAAGCGAAGAAAAAAGCAGATTAACCGTGCTTCAGGAAGGCGCCTCTATTTCCGACGTTGCGCGTGCACTTAATGTATTAGGCGTAACCCCAAGAGACCTCATCTCGATATTCCAGGCCATTAAAAAAGCTGGCGCACTGCATGCGGAACTGGTAATCATGTAAACAAAAACCATT
>MHYI01000081.1:3887-8019 GCA_001828295.1 Planctomycetes bacterium RBG_16_41_13
CTCGTAATCTCCCCCACTGCTTCCCCTTCAACTGTCTCTCTATTTTCCGTTTCCTTCTCTTCCGTATTTTGATATACTCTCGTTTTAATTTTACACGCATTAAGTTGGGTTTTAAAAGGCAAAAACCCAACGAATTTCCCCCACCCCTTAAACCCCTCTTGGGAGGGATTAAGGGGTGGGGCAATGGCATAAAAATGAAAAATACTCGTTCCCAGGCCGTAGACTGGGAACGAGTATTTTTTGGGAAAGTATTATACGCAAGCGGCTGCTTTATTACGCAACGAGGATTTAATCGCAGAACCTTACCCATTTTTTTCACCGATGAAAAAACTCAACATAGGAATAGTTAGCTCCTGGTGGAATCGGGGACAAAGCACGGTGTCCCGTTATCTCCGGTCTGTTTTTGACAGTTTGGGACATCACACATTCGTACTTGCCCGCCCCACAAGCGATACCGATGATTTGCCCAATTTTATCTCTACGGCTGACGTATGGAACCAGCAGGACGTTACCAGGGCATCCCGTTTTTTCATCCCCTTAGAAGAATATCTCCCATGGGTAGAAAAAAATGCCATCCAGATAATTTTTTTTGATGAAAACAATGAGTATGGCAAGATTAAATATCTGCGGTCACAGGGCATAAAAACCATTGGCCGTTTCGTCTGGGAAGGTTTTGGAGAAAAACATGCAAAAGGTCTTAAAATGATCCTTCGAACAGGGGATATGAAGGCTTTTTACCGGTATGTGCAGGAATGCTTTACCAATAAAGACGTCATTGGCGCAAAGGAGGCATTTGATGTTGTCTATTCTCTCACAAGGTGTGAACAGGCACGATACAAAGACTTTGGCATCGACAGCCCATGGATACAATGGGGCTGCCATCCGGAACTCCTTGCCGTAAAACCACAAAAACGTGAGGATGCTATTTATTTTTTCTTTCCGGGCGGTTTCCAGGGGGCGAGAAAACCGCTGAGAAAGACGGTTGAAGCCTTTATGAAGGTAAAGAACCCCGACATTCGCCTGATCATAAAAGCACAGGGAACAAGGACAACGACCGAGAATATTGATGATTTTTCGGATACACGGCTCATAAAAATGGTGAAAGACCTGCCGGCAAAGGAATATTATGATTTATTCTCCTCCTGTCATGTATGTTTGGCGCCAAGCAGATGGGAAGGACTGGGACAACATTTTTACGAAGCAATCTCTTTCGGATTACCCACAATCACCAATAACATCCCCCCTCACAATGAAGTCATTGAAGACGGGAAGAATGGTTTGCTTGTAAAATCGGTCAAAATTGGTTATAAACAATCGGGAATACCCATCTACGACCCTGATGCAGATGACCTTGCAAGGGCAATAAAGGAACTGTCTGACATAAATAAAATAAAGGAACTCTCAAGCAATACGATACAAATGCAAAAAAAATATTCATGGAATACCACGACTGAACAGATAAAAAAGACTTTTGGATTATAAAGAGAGAGAGGTCGCTAATGAACATTTTAATGTCAAAGCCTGAAATTGATCATATTGCCAGGAAATACAACCTCTTGTTAGTTATACTTTATGGTTCTCAGGCAAGCGGGCGAACTTGTAAAGAAAGTGATATTGATATTGCTGTTTTGGGAACAAGACCCATCACCTTTGAAAATCTGATTGATTTGAATAACGAATTTGCTGAAATATTTAAAGTTAAGGAAATAGATGTAAAATCCCTTCATAATACCAATTCCCTGTTTCGTTATCAGGTAATGAGTAAAGGAGTTCTGCTTTACGGTAAGAGTTATGATTATAATTCTTTTAAATCCTATGCCTTCCGCGATTATTATGATAGCCAGGACCTTTTAAGGTTAAAAGAAGTGTTTATTAAGAAACGGCTGCAAAATTTAGGCGTTTAGTATTTCAGATGATTGATAAAGAATTTTTAAAAGAAAAACTGAATTTAATTACCCGTGATTTGGAGAGATTAAAGATATTCTATGATTTTACAATTAGCCAGATTGCGGAAGATTTTATAAAGTATGCGGCGCTAAAAAATATCTTAATGGAGATCATTGGCAGGGCTATCGATATTAATGAGCACCTTATTTCTGAATTGGCTCGACCGGATATGGAAGCGCCAAAGACATATAGAGACACATTCTTACTCCTTGCAGACTTGAATGTATTGCAGAGGGATTTTGCCGAAGAAATCTCGAAAAGCGCCGGATTTAGAAATGCAATTGTTCATGAATATAATAATTTAGATAAAAGTATTATCTATAAAACAGTCGGAGATGCTATAAATCAATATGCAAAATATTGCAATTATATTTTGAAATTCATAGAAAGAACCTCTTGAGAACAACTGCGGCATAGTCATATAAAAAATAAAACATCCGAAAGCAAGAGAACTCATTGTACACCGCCGGCATTAACGTATCCTTAGCTTTTACGATTTGTTTGACGATAGTAAAATTAAAGAAAGGCAAAATGAATGCATATCGGAATAGTCAGTACCTGGTTAAACAGAGGACAGGCTACTGTTTCACGTTATCTGCGCTCTCTGTTAGATGAGCTTGGACACAAGACCTTTGTGCTTGCAAGGCCCACAAGGGATAATGACGCCTTGCCGAAATTCATTGCCAAATCAGACGTATGGGAACAGGAAGGCGTCTCTCATGCCTCTAATTTTGTAATCCCCTTAAAAGAATACAAAGAATGGGCTGCCCGCCATTCACTCGATATGATATTCTTTGATTCAAATTTGCAATTTAAGGAAATTGCTGCGTTACGCGCAATGGGGATAAAGACCATCGGAAGATTTATCTGGGAAAGTTTCGGGATACAACACCTTACCGGGTACAAAAAAATACCGGTGAAACCATTTCTGTGGAAATTTGCAGGAAGGTGTTTATTAAGCAATTCAGGAATACGCCCCATGAAAGGCGCCATCGACGCATATGACATAATTTATTCTTTAAACAAATGCGAATGCACACGATACGCCGACTTTGGCGTTGACAGCCCGTGGGTACCATGGGGATGCCATCCTGAACTTCTTAATTCCGTGTCGAAAAAACGGGAAGACGCCATTTATTTTTATTTTCCCGGCGGCTTTCAGGGCGGCAGAAAACCCATACGAAAAACGGTCAAGGCCTTTACACAGGTACAAAATCCCAATATAAGGCTCATTATCAAGGCGCAGGGAGAACGGTCAAATACGGAACATATCGATGATTTTACAGATAAAAGAATTATCCATATGAAAGAAGATTTATCCGCAAAGGAATATTATGACCTGTTTTCATCATGCCATGTGTGCCTTGCCCCTAGCAGGTGGGAAGGGCTAGGACAGCATTTTTACGAGGCAATCTCTTTTGGATTGCCCACAATCACCAATAACATCCCGCCGCACAATGAGGTGATACAAGACCGGTATAATGGCATCCTCGTTAAATCGCATAAGACAGGCTACACCACTTCCGGTATTCCCTTCTTTGACCCTGATGTTGATGACCTTACACGCGCAATAGAGGAATTATCCGACCCGGGAACGGTGGAAGAATATGCAAGGAATACGGTGGCATCACAAAAAATCCTTTCATGGAAAAATACGATACGACATGCAAAAGACGCCTTTGGCCTGTAAAATAGTATAGATTATCACAAAGGCAAAGCATTTGCCGGTACGAAAGGGATCTTTTCCCGTTTTTTTGTAAAAGAAACAATGCGTGGTAATTAAAAAGAACTCAAGCGGGATGCTTGAGTGTTCAATAGCACAAGCAGGATGCTTGTGATACAATTTTGCGGAGAGATAAGTGAATGGAAGTTTATTTTAGCACGGTAGTACGACAGGGACCAATTGCACAGGGCGGGGAATTGGTTAACATTGACTGGACAACAAAAACAATAAAAGGGAAAACAACGTTATCGCCTACCGACCCGCTTATTACAGAAAAAGACGACGCTAACCCAAGAGGCAATTCAAGGGGAGGAAGGGGCATCGTTAAGATTAATGATACAATCTATGTCGCAACCTATCATAGCCTGCTTCTTTTCGATCCCTCCCTTACGCCAAAAGGGAAGATATCAAATAATTTGTTTGTCGGATTGCATGAGATTTTTCATCATGGCGACGTAATTT
>MHYI01000082.1:0-2126 GCA_001828295.1 Planctomycetes bacterium RBG_16_41_13
TGAAGAGGTCTTCAAAAGGGTAAAAAGGGTTTATCCTACGGTGTCTTTTACCACGATTTACAAAACCCTGGAAACCTTACGGGATCTGGGAGAGGTGAAGGAGCTTATCATTGACGAAGACCGTAAACACTACGACCCTAACATCAATGATCACCACCACGTCATCTGCTCTTCCTGCAAAAAGATTCATGATATCTTCGAAGACTTTTCACCCCACGTCAAATTACCTGACTCCCTTAAAAAGGATTACACGGTCTCCGGATTTCAGATATCCTTCCATGGTACCTGCAAGGAATGCGCTTAGAGCTGTTTTTAAACCACAGATTTCTCAGATTGCACAGATAAAAACACACAGTACCTGTGAAATATGGATTTCAAGAAGAATCTTTTTGGTACACGAAACAAGCAATTCAGTTTTCTTCGTGGGTTCAAGTTGCAAACTTGAACCCGGGAAGTTTTTGGGGTAAATATATTTGAAAATTATACTAAGCCTGTTTTTGATTCTATTGTTTTCTACTTTTGTCACGCCTATAATAAATGCGGGATACATTACCATGAAAACACAGACTACTATAAACATAACCGATAATAGCTTAAAAGTGAAAGTTACTGCTACAAACGAAGGGGACGAGGCTGCTTATAATGTACAGATTAATACTAATGAGAACCAAAGGGTGCAATCCTCACCAATTAAACAAGTTCTTGCCGTTAAGGATAGTTTTGAATACGAATCTGTTTTTGATTTACCCCACACAAAACACGGCCGATATCCTGTAGTCATTAGCATAGATTATACTGATGCCAATCAATATCCATTTACGGCTCCCTCAGCAACGTACTATTCATTCGGTTCTGATACAGTTTCTACGGTGTTCGGTTCTGCAAAGGATGTAAGGCTCACAAATTTTGCCACAATTCAGTTAATGTTAAAAAACATAGGCGAAGTATTCAGGGAAGTGCAAATATGGTTAATAACACCGAAAGAGTTGTCAGTCCAGGAAAAGATTAAGAAAGAAATACTTCAACCGCGTTCTGAATTGAAAACGGCTTTTACTGTGAGCAATTTTTCTGCATTGCCTGGCAGCCGGTATCAGGTGTTTTTCATTATTGAATATGAGGATGAAAGTAAACATTATTCCAACATTGTGCCGTGTTTTATTAACCTGGATGAATCGAAAGTTTTTTTTAAAAAATACAAATGGTATATCATCGCAGTCCCCTCTGCGCTTTTTGTTGCATTAATAATATTTCAATTTATTCTTCAAAAGCCCTGTAAACAGAAGGCGAAACCTTCCAACTAAAATTAATGAAATGTATTGATACCCTCGATAGGCACAAGTATATTTTTATAGACTGTGCCATACTGATTACTATTTTTGTCTTCATACTTTCTTACTTTCAACCTGCCTCCTTCTGGTCCCTGAACATCCCTACAGGCGGTGATATGGCCTCACATTATTATCCAGCCAAATACCTGAAAGAGGTATTATTACCAAAAGGACGTGTGGTTGGCTGGATGCAGGGGAACTACGCAGGCTTTCCTTTATTTCAAATTTACTTTCCATGTCCTTTTTTACTTATTGTCCTTTTAAGTTATGTGCTTCCGATGCAAATTGCCTTCAAGGTAATTTCCGTCCTCGGGGTATTTTCGCTTCCTTTCTGCGTCTACTTCACTCTGAAATTGATGCATTATAAATTTCCCATGCCGATTCTTGCTGCCCTTTTTACCCTGCCTTTTTTGTTTATGGAGGCAAACTCCATGTGGGGCGGCAATATACCCAGTACCCTGGCAGGTGAGTTTCCGTTCGGCATCGGTTTTTCGTTAAGTATATTGTTTCTTGGAACACTGCACCAAGGCTTGGCAAGCAAAAAGAATGTCATCGTAAATGGGGCGCTGTTATTCTTTATTGGTTTTAATCATGCGTATACACTTCTTTTTTCAGTTCTCACTTCGACTTTTTTCCTGATTACAACGAAAGATTTTGTGTTCAAATTCAAATATCTTCTGAAAGTCTACACACTGGCATTTCTCCTTATTTCGTTTTGGGCCATCCCCCTTGTCGCCAATATAGCGTACACAACCAATTTTAACATAGTCTGGAAAATGGATTCGTTTTTTGAAGTCA
>MHYI01000082.1:2188-4605 GCA_001828295.1 Planctomycetes bacterium RBG_16_41_13
GTGTGTATGACGAAATCGCGGCAAACTGCTGATAAAATGTCCACCCCTATTCCTTCCCGGGAGGATAAAAAAACTGGAGAGATAGAAGGTGTTGCCAAAAAAAAGTGGCTTTCCCGGTGCAATAATATGGACATACGTTTAGCGTATTTGTGGTTTGGTATTGCCATTAGTATTCTTTTTTATTTTTCGGCCAATAAAATAGGTGTAGTGGATATACGGTTTTTGCCGTTTATGCAGTTATTGTTTGTGGTCATAGCAGCAATAGGCGTTTACGAAGGAATCAAATACTTAAAGCTGAATTGGATAGTACCCATACTCTTAACACCGCTTATATTGTTGTGGGCCGCTGAGCATGTAAAATACATTCCCCAATGGATTGCCTGGAATTTTACCGGATTTGAATCCAAGAAATTTTGGCCGCAGCTTAATGCCATAAACCAATATTTAAAAGGAACTGAAAACGATCCAAGGGTAGTGTACGAGCATTCACCAGACCACAATGCAGCAGGGACTCCCAGAGCCTTTGAATCCTTGCCCTTATTTTCAGGCCGTTCTACGTTAGAGGGCTTGTATATGCAGTCTACGATAACTTCACCTTTTGTATTTTATATACAATCAGAAATATCCAAAGTAGCATCCGCACCGTTTCCTGACTATTCTTATACTAGTCTCAATCTGAAAGAAGGTATTAAACACTTAAAAATGTTCAACGTAAAAGATTTCATCGTTATCAGTGACACCGTGAAAGCCGCTATCAAACAATTTCCTGAGTTTGAATTAAAGACGTCTTATCCACCGTATGAGATTTATGAGTTAAAAGCCAACGACAACCACTATGTGACTCCCCTGGCTTATGAACCTGTTTTGTGCATAACAAAGAACTGGAAAAGATTATTTTATGAGTGGTTTAAAGATAGCAGAGTAAATGACGTTTATCTTGTGGTGGATAAGAAATATAGTAAGCCAGATACTCCTTTTCGATCCATAATAAGAGACGATAATCTGGGGAAAATCCAAAAGATTCCCATCGATACCAGCGGTACATATATAAAGGAATTCTTAAAAGACGATGAGCTATTGATAGAAACCAATTGGATAGATAAACCACTGTTGGTCAAGGTTTCTTATCATAAAAACTGGAGGGTCGAAGGTGCGGACAGGATATATCAGGTTTCGCCTTGTTTTATGCTCATTTATCCTCAATCCGAACATGTACGGTTATACTTTGGTTATGGAATAGCAGATTACATCGGACGGGGTTTAACCCTATTGGGCATTATTATACTTGGAATTTCTGCCTTTTCCAGAGATGGTTGGCGCAGTATATTTTTGGTGCGTAGTGTTATGTCCGGCTACAACAGGATAGAAAGTAGATTTTACAGAACAAAGTTTTATGAAGTTGTTGATAAAAACAAATCTAAAATTCTAATCGGTGTGTTATCAGTTATTTTGGTGTTTTTTCTGAATGTTATCTTCTTACAAAAAAAAGACCCGCAAAAATTATATAATAACGGTCTAAAATACTTTGACAGAGTGAAATATAAGGATGCGAGGAACAGTTTTTCTAAAATACTTAATGATTTTCCTTTTGTATCCATTGCAGATGATGCAAATTATTATTATGCCATTTGTTTTTTTAAAGAGGATAAATTCCAAATGACAATAGAGGCATTTCAATCTCTCATAGATCGGTACAAAGACAGTAACTGGGTACCTGAAGCCTATTATCATATTGGATTGTGTAAAACAAAACTTGGAGATAACCCCGGTGCAAGATCAGCATATCAATATCTGATAGACAATTATAATGCAACGGTATGGGCAAATTATGCGAAAGACAGATTAAAAGAACTTCATTAAGGGGGCGTAATAGAATAACATCAACATCTTGCCTGGTATTTTCATTGATATAACTTGAACTATAGGTTAATTATGTAAAACTTATATTATTACACCCCCTAAACCGACAATGGCATCAACAACGTATCATAATAAAATTATAAACCATACTGTTATACCATTAGTCATCTTCGTGTTCGCCTTTTCTTTGCGAAGGTACTTCTTCTGTGGTTTTATTTTGGGTGACGATGCTGAGGAATTCCCTCTTATACAAAACCTTGCGGTTCATGGTTCAGATTTTCATGGGCATTTGCAATACCGTTTCGGAATGTGGCTTTTCAATGTGATCTTTTTTAAATTGTTTGGCATATCCGAAACGACCTTCTTCTTGCCAACATGGGTTATGTCTTCCAGCCTGAGTGTAATTGGATATTATATCCTCCTTTTCCGGCAATACAGACCCATCCATGCCCTTTTTGCAGGTCTTTTTATTGCTTCCGCTCCCTTTGAAATACTTATTGGCACTGTAAGGGCAAACGATTTAATCTTAAGCTGGTTTTTGGCAATGGGTTTTTTGT
>MHYI01000082.1:4634-5360 GCA_001828295.1 Planctomycetes bacterium RBG_16_41_13
CTTCAGGGATTGCTTCTGGCTTTTTTCCTGTGGTTCGCATTTTACGTGAAATTATGGGCAATTTATCTGATTCCGGCCCTACTCATTTATTACATAGTACAAACAATAAAGGATAAAATTTGGTACGGCCTGGTCAGCTTTTCCGGCTTCACCCTTCTATTCCACGGAATCACAAGTGTTTTCTGGAAGATGAAGATAGGTGTTTTTTTGCCTTTTTTAGCAAAATATTCGGCAACGTATCCAGTACCGCCAAAGGATATTGGATTTATTTTCCTACAATATCCAAAGATGATCTTCCAGGGTTCAGAATTTGGAACAACGCTTTTTGGATATGTACCCTATTTACTTATTGCATTATTGCTGGCAAAAGTAATTCTGTCCGTGTTTCCAAAAGTACAAAGGGGTGGTCTTGTCTGGGATAGATTTGATTTATACTTAATTTTGTATTATGGCACATTCTTCTTCCTATTAAATTTCTTCCCGAATAGCTTTAAATTTGATCAATATTATTCTGCTCCACGAATTTTTCGTTATCTTGCCCCTTTGTCATTTCCCATGACTCTGCATCTTGCGAAATTAGTCTTTGATTTCTGGAAAATGAGAGGCATTTTCATTAGAGAATATTCAATAGTGATACTGTTCTCCCCGTTAATATTGATCAATTTATGTAATTATTCAGCGTATTTTCAAACAGTAAAAATGTCAGTCAACAAAATCAGGTAATTT
>MHYI01000083.1 GCA_001828295.1 Planctomycetes bacterium RBG_16_41_13
AATTGCACTGCGGCGCTGTCTTTTAGTGACCAGGCAGCAGCCAGAGAAATGCTCAATGCATTAAAGGCAGACCGTAATATTGTTTATGCCGCGGTGCATACCAATGATGGCGAGCTGTTCGCAGAATCGCCACACAACAATAGTAGGGGAAAAGGATGCTACCTGCCACATATCCCGTTGAAGGAGGGATATCATAACGAACGAAACCATCTGTGTGTTTCGCAAAGTATCGTTCTGGATGATGAAATTATCGGGACGATATATGTCGCAACCGATTTAAATAAATTGTATGTTCCTTTGGCGTGGTATGCAGGCATTACCGGTGCTATCATAGCCGCTTCGCTCGTTCTTGCTTTTTTGCTGATATTAAACCTTCAGAAAACAATTACAAGACCGATTTTATTATTACGCCATGCGGCAAACAGGATTGCGCACGGCGATTTTACGACACGGGCGGAAATCACATCAAAAGATGAGATTGGAGACCTTGCTCTTTCCTTCAATAATATGACGGAACATTTGCAACGGACAGTAGTTTCCAAGAATTATGTGGACAATATAATAAAGAATATGGCGGAATCCCTTATTGTGACCATGCCGGATGGCGTTATTAACACGGTTAACCAGATTACATGCGAACTCCTTGGATACAACAAAGAAGAATTTATTGGCAGGCCAATTTCAATGATATTGAAGGATGAACACCATGCCGGCGGGACGCTGCCTAACCGTTTGATTGAACAGAGCACTACTGTCCGGCATACAGAAACAACCTACCGGTCAAAAACCGGGCAGCAAATTCCTGTCCTTTTTTCCTCCGCTATGATGCAGGGAGAAAACGGCGAAAATCAGGGATTCGTACTTGTGGCATTAGACATCACCATGCGTAAAATCATGGAGGAAGAACTCCGGAATACCATAGAACAAAGGAACCGTACTATCAAAGAGATGAAACACCTCATGTATTTTTCAAGCCTTATGAATGACGAAGTGCATGAAGAATCGCTGTTTAATAATCTGGGAAGGGCATTGAAGGAGTATTTTTGCCCCGATATCCTTGCAATAATGACGATTGATGCTGAAAGAAATATACTCGATATTCCCATCATAGATCCGCCAATGCCGAAAGATGAACTCATTAAGACAGATATCCGCCTGAATCCTTCCGGCTGCAGTGTGTTGCGTACCGGAAAGGAACTTATCGTGAATGATATGAGTACGGAACCCGCCTGTGATTGCCTCACCAGCAAATATAAAGAAGGAGGATGTGTTTGCGTTCCCCTTACTATGGGGGAAACGGCAGTAGGCGTGGCGCTGATGATAAAGAAGGAAAAGGGATTTTGGGATGACAGAGATATACGAAAACTCCTCATGGTTTATGCAGGCCTGGCGTCATCTGCGCTTTACCGGGTCAGGCTTATGGAATTCACCAAACATGCCGCTATAACAGATGTGCTAACCGGTGCATACAACAGGAGATTTTTTGAAGATATGTTTGAAAAACAACTTGCGCTGGCAAAGAGGAGCAATGAACCCCTGAGTCTCCTCATTGCAGACCTTGACCACTTCAAAAAGCTGAATGATACGCATGGCCATATCGCCGGCGACAGGGCGCTGCAGCAGGCGGCGAAAGCGATAAGGAAATGCCTGCGGTCGTCAGATATTCTGGCAAGGTACGGCGGAGAAGAATTTGTCATCATAATGCCCGCAACAAATATAACGAATGCCGTTGAAAAAGCAGAGATAATCCGCCGGCAGGTGAAGTCTCTCAAAATTGATACATTTACATCAGAACATCCTGTTGTGCTGACGATAAGCATCGGGGTTTCCTCTTTTCCACCGCAGGGAACAGAATGTAGTGATTTGTTGCGATCCGCTGACAAGGCATTGTACAGGGCAAAAGAAAAAGGCAGAGACCGGGTTGAGGTATCGTATGTTATCGATTAAATTCGGACACTACCATCCCTCGCTTGAGAACTCGTTTGCAGAGACTTTGCATACCATAAAAAGCGAAGATCCCTTATCCCCCATTGCCGTTATTGCTCCCACAAACTATATGCTTGAAAGGCTTCAGGAACGTTTGGCAAAGAAACATGACGTATCGTTTCTTAACGTATTTTTTCTCAACTTCTCTCTTTTGGCAAAAGAAATATGCAGGGATTCAAAAAATGATATCGGGCATATCCGGCAGGAACCTTTTATTTACGAACGGATTATCACAAAACTTATCGAACAGGAGAGGCATCATACACCTTCCTTAAAAAATATAATATCGCCCTCATCCATTGCCCGCTCAATGTTTCATTCTCTGCAAGACCTCACAGACGCCAATGTTAATGCAGATGATTTAAGGGCAGTTATTAATGAACAACTTACCGGCGGCGCTGATATTCAAAAACTATCTGATATATCCCGGTTATTTACTCTTTTCCAAAACAGGCTGAACTCCTCCGGCATATCTCATTATTCAAGCCTCTATCGCTCGGCGGCAAAGTACGCTGCCGATTCCATTTACCTCAAAAAATTCAAATATATACTGGCATATGGTTTCTATGATTTAACCGGCGTGGAACAGGATTTTTTCTCTGAAATATTCAGATATTATCCAACAATATTGTTTTTGCCCTACAAAAAAAATCATTCCGTTTTTACCTATGTTAAACATTTCTACGAATCCTTTTTGTTGGGGATTGCACGGGACATTGAGGAACTGCCGCCAGAAGATCCCCATGGTTTTTCTTATTTAATGGACACAGCATTGGAAACAAGCACCTCTCCGCAGGGAAAATCCATGCCTGACGCCCCTTCACCGGATAACCTTTGCATAATCAATGTATCCGGCAAACATGATGAAATATGGGTGATTGCAAAGGAAATACTCAAACTCATCAATAAAGGTTACGTATTTGGCGATATGGGCATTGTCGCAAGAGAACTTGGTCAATATTTAAACATTATCCAGGAGGTTTTTCAGGAAAACGCAATCCCGTTTGCCACACTTGACAAGGAACCGATAGAAAAGTACCCCTTGTTTACCATTATAAAACAATTGCTACTGCTGAATCGCGAAAACTTTTATCGTCCTATGGTTATCGATATTCTGGAATCACCCTATTTCAATATCCCTGTTCCTGAATTAAAAGACGTCCTTTCACGGCAGAATCTCTGGGATATTATCAGCAGGACAATTGGCATCCATAGCGGTATACGCTGCTGGTTGTCAAAACTTGAACAGTTAAAGAACGCAATGGCAGAGCCAGCGGAGGAAGATATTTTGCCTCGCAATATCAATATTCCCTGCGACCAGATTGAGTCGCTGAAAAATATAGTGCAATTGTTGTCAAATGATTTGCTTTCCCTGCAGGAAAAGGCGACCTGGTCTCACATGTGTCAAAAAACAAAACACTTTCTCGATAAATATATACACATTCCTTCTGAAGGCATAGATCAGGAAATTATAAAAAGAGATCTTTTTATTAAAAAAAGAATATTTTGCCTGTTTGACACATTGTCCATTCTCGATCGTATCGATAAAGAAATTGCCTACGATCAATTTGCAGATACTTTCATTAACGCCTGCAAACAGGAAGGGATCCCGGCCGGGACAGCTAATAATAAAGGCGTCAGGGTTATGGATGCCATGTCTGCCCGTGGCATACCATTTCGGATACTGTTTCTTATCGGATTGAACGAAAAGGAGTTTCCACGTGCTGTTTTTGAAGAACCATTTTTGCGGGACCATGCCCGACGAATACTCTCTGAAGCGCTTGGGAATCATATTCCTGAAAAACTAAGGGGTTTTGAGGAGGAACGTTTGTTATTTTATTTCCTGCTCAATGCCGCGCAGGAAAGGCTTTATCTTCTTTATGAGCGTTCAGATGAGGCGGGAAAACCCAAAACCCCTTCCCACTATATAATGGACATCCTTCAAAATATAAAAGGAATACATGCCCGCAATGAGGATAAAGAAAATAAGGCCCCTGTGAAAATGAACGTTCCCCGCGGCATAAAAAATAAATTATGCAAAGAAGAGGTATTACTGCTTACCCCCAATGAGGCCGTTGTCCGTATGGCGCTGGAACATATAGACCCCTCATATTGCATTAATGCAATCGGTGGCAACCTGGCAGCCTATACACGTTCCAAATCAGCGCTGCAGGCTATAGAAAGTTTCAGCCCGTATCTCTCCGCATACGATGGTATTGTTTCCGATGGGGAACACTGGTACAAAAATCGTGTACAAAAAGGTTTTAGCCCTACGATGCTTGAAACGTTTGGCGCATGCCCATTCAAATTCTTTATGAGAGAAATACTGCAACTTGAACCGTTGGAAGAGCCGGAAATGAGTGAAACCATATCCTTGCCCAAACTGGGCACTCTCTATCATGACATATTAGATACCTTATATTGTCATTTAAAAGAAAAGGGATATTTCAGGGGGAAAGCCTTCAATATAAATCCTGTTGAATACCTGCATAAAATTGCAAATGAATCATTTGTGAAAATGGAAAAACAAATACCCATTCCCTATCCGCTCCTATGGGAACTCAAAAAAGATGAAATTGTCGCCTCTTTAATACATTTCCTGACATGGGACCTTAAACAGATGGAACACACGGGTTATAGCCCTGCTTTTCTGGAGGAAAGGTTACAGGTAGCATTGCCAAAAGGCAAACTTGAAGGCTATCCGGCAATTATTTTTAACGGAAAGATTGACAGAATAGATGTTAAGAAAAGCGGACTGGAAATATATTTCCGGCTGGTGGATTACAAATCCGGAAAGGCGGACAGTGAAAATTTGATAAAAGCAGCCGTTTGCGGGCAAAAACTGCAACTGCCATTTTACCTGTCAATGGCAGAACAGTTCATGGTGAATACCTATAGAAGGGAGGAATCCCCTCATGCTGAAATAATATTTGACGAAGCGTCATTTGTTTATATTGCCCGTGGTATGAACGATGAAAATGGAGAAAGATGCCCGCAAAAAAATACCATAAATAACAATGACTGGACACAGCATAAAGAACTCTTCTGGACAACCGTCCATGAATTCCTCACTCTCATTCGCCATGGATTATTTCCCGCCACCGGAAATGAAAAAAACTGTCAGTGGTGTAAATTTGCTACCCTATGCAGAAAGGGACACCAACCCTCCCGGTTCAGACAGGAAAATGATGAAAGATTGCAGAACTACAGAAATAGTATTACGAATAAAATTACAAAAACCAGATAAATTTGAAGCGGCAAAAATTTCAAAACGCCTGATTCGGGGGGGGCATTTGGCTTGATATCAAATATTATGCGAGTCTTTTTTAAAGCCTGAAGTATTTCTTTTCCTGGACATTTGGAAACGCTGCGAGTTTAGCCGTATTATTTTTTGTGGCCCTGAGTTGTTTACTAAGCACAAATACATACCTGAAACGGCGGGTTTCGCTGTTTT